>NZ_JBEYZW010000033.1:0-72204 GCF_040646215.1 Streptomyces sp. NPDC046215
GAGCACGACCCCACACAGGCATGCACCCAGGGTAATATTGCCATTACTTTGCGTGCATTCCCGCGTTCGGGTGACGTTGCCCCGAACAGCGCCCGGCGCCCCCACCCGATCAAGATTGCCCCAAGTCTTCGCTTGCCTGGAGTGCACTCCAAGTCTCTAGCGTTGCAGTCGTCGCCAGGGCACCGCGGGCAAACAGCCCGCAAGCCGCCCGTGAAGACACTGGGGGAGCCGAATGACCGTCGTGGACAGCGCACCGGTGGCGTTGACCGTACCCGCCTGCACCGTGCTCGACCGGGCGCGGCACAACCGCCCGTCGGGGCGCGAGCGCTACACGATCAGCGAAGTGGCGCAGTACACCGGCCTGACGGCGCACACCCTGCGCTGGTACGAGCGGATCGGGCTCATGCCCTGCGTGGACCGCTCGCACACCGGCCAGCGCCGCTACACCGACCGCGACCTGGACTGGCTGGACCTCGTGGGCCGGCTCCGGCTGACCGGCATGCCGGTCGCGGACATGGTCCGCTACGCAGAGCTGGTGCGCGAGGGCAACCACACCTTCGCCGAGCGCGAGCGCCTGCTGAGCGCGCACCGCGACGACGTCCGCAAGCGCATCGCGGACCTCCAGGGCACCCTCAGCGTCCTCGACTACAAGATCGACCTCTATGCCGACGCCCGCCGGGCGTCCGAAGGAGCCTGACGCACCATGAGCAACCAGAAGATCGCCACCGTCGCCCTCGGCACCGGCGGCCCCCAGGTGGGCGTGCAGGGCCTCGGCTGCATGGGCATGGCCCACGCATACGGGCCCACCGACGAGAAGGAGGCGCGGGCGACCCTGGAGCGCGCGCTGGAGCTGGGCGTCACGCTCTTCGACACCGCCGACATCTACGGATTCGGGCGCAACGAGGAGTTCATCGCGCCCTTCGTGCAGGCCCACCGGGACGAGCTCACCCTGGCGACCAAGTTCGGCATCGTCCGCCGCGAGGACGACCCCTCGTTCCAGGAGATCCGCAACGACCGCGCCTACATCCGCCAGGCGGTCGAGGGCAGCCTGCGCCGCCTGGGCGTCGACCACATCGACCTCTACTACATGCACCGCCGCAACGTGGACGTGCCGATGGAGGAGAGCGTCGGCGCGATGGCCGAGCTCGTCGCGGAGGGCAAGGTCGGCCACCTCGGCCTGAGCGAGGTCTCGCCCGGCGAGCTGCGCGCCGCCCACGCCGTGCACCCCATAGCCGCCGTGCAGTCCGAGTGGTCGCTCTTCAGCCGGGACATCGAGCAGGGCGTGGTGGACGCGGCGGCCGAGCTGGGCGTCGCCTTCGTGCCCTACTCCCCGCTCGGCCGCGGCTTCCTGACGGGCGCTCTCGTCGGCAAGGAGCTGGCGAGCGACGACTGGCGGCGCACGCAGCCCCGCTTCAGCGGCGACAACGCCGAGGCCAACGCGGCCCTCCTGGAGCCGGTCCGGCGGATCGCCGGGGCCCGCGGGGTGACCTCGGCCCAGATCGCCCTGGCGTGGGTGCACCAGCGGGCCTCGGTCCACGGGCTGTCGGTCGTCCCGATCCCCGGCACCCGCAAGCGCTCCCGCATCGAGGAGAACCTGGCCGCCACGCGCATCGAGCTCACCCCCGCGGAACTGGCCGACCTCGCCCCGATCGCCGGCCAGGTGGCGGGTGACCGCTACGAGGACATGTCGTTCACGGCGATCGACCGCGCCTGACGCCGCCCGGCCCGGCGGCCCGTGGGGCCGCCGTCCGTTCTGCCGTCGCGTGTCTCCCTACGCGCCGCCGGGGCCGGCGCCGCCGGTGACCGGCCGCGCCTGACGCCGCCCGGGCAGGGCGCGTCCGTCGGCCTGAGGGCAGCCCCGCGGCGTGCCGTGGCGCGCACCGGACACCGCGGACCCGTGCGCTCGGGGTGAACGGCGCGACTTCGCCGGCCGGTCCCTACCGGCCCCCCGGGGCCACGAGCCCCGACTCGTAGGCGAAGACGACCGCCTGGGCCCGGTCGCGCAGGTCGAGCTTGGCCAGGACCCGGCCGATATGGGTCTTCACCGTCTGCTCGGCCAGCACCAGCGACCCGGCTATCTCCTGGTTGGACAGCCCGCGCGCGATGAGTTCGAGCACCTCCGTCTCACGCGGCGTCAGGCCGGGCAGCCGCAGGGACGGGTCCCGGCGCGGCGCGGGCCGCTGCCGCGCGAAGTCCGCGATGAGGCGGCGGGTGACGGAGGGGGCGAGCAGCGCCTCACCGGCCGCCACGACCCGCACCGCCGAGATGAGATCGGCCGGCGGCGCGTCCTTGAGCAGGAACCCGGAGGCGCCCGCGCGCAGCGCCTCGTACACGTAGTCGTCGACGTCGAAGGTCGTCAGCATCAGCACCTTCGGGCGGTGCGTGACCCCGGGCGGCGGGTCCAGGAGCCGGCGGGCGGCCTCCAGGCCGTCCATCTCCGGCATCCGCACGTCCATCAGCACCACGTCCGGGTGGGTGCGGCGGCTCACCTCCACGCCCTGCCGGCCGTCCGGCGCGTCGCCGACGACGTCGATGTCGGACTGCGCGGCGAGCAGGGCGGCGAAGCCCGCCCGCACCATGGCCTGGTCGTCGACGATGATCACCTTGATGGTCATGCGGTGGGGGGTTCCTTTGCGGGGCTTCGGGCTGCGGGCTTCGAGGTTCAGGCCTCAGGCTTCGGGGACGCCGGGGCTTGCGGGGGCGGTGGGGCCGAGGTGGCGTCAGGCGTACGGTAGCCGGGCCGCCACCCGGTAGCCGCCCCCGGCCAGCGGGCCGGTGTCGAGGGACCCGCCGACGAGGCGGACCCGCTCCCGCATGCCCACCAGGCCGTGTCCGGTGCCGTCGCTCTCCAGCGGGGCGTCCGGCCCGGCCGCGGCGGCGTTGACGACCAGCACCATGACGCTGCCGCCCGCCGCCGAGACCGACACCCGGGTCGCCGCCCCCGGTGCGTGCCGGACGACGTTGGCAAGGGCCTCCTGCACGATGCGGTACGCCGACAGGTCCACGGCCTGCGGCAGGCCGCCCGGCTCCGGCGCGGGGTCGATCGTCAGCTCCACGGGCAGCCCCGCCCGCACCGTCGCCTCGACGAGCTGCGGGATGCGGGCCACCCCCGGCTGGGGGGCCAGCTCGCCGTCCTCCCGGGCGTCCTCGCTGCGCAGCACGCCCAGCAGCCGCCGCATCTCGGTCAGCGACTCCCGGGCGGTCGCGGCGATCGCCGCGAACTCCTCGCCCGCCGCGGGCGGCAGATCCGCGATGCGGTACGGGGCGCTGTCCGCCTGCACGGTGATCACGGACATGTGGTGGGCGACGACGTCGTGCAGCTCACGGGCGATGCGGGTGCGCTCCTCCAGCAGGGTGCGGCGGGCCCGTTCGGCCTCGCTGATCGTCTCCTGCTCGGCCAGCGCCCGCCGGGCGTCCCCGCGCCCGCGCAGCGCCCCGCCGATGAGCAGCAGCAGGCCGCCGGTCACCAGCATCGTCAGCCACAGGGGCGAGCCGCGCTCGGGGGAGGCCGCCTGGAGGGCCAGGCCGGTCGCGCCCGTCACCAGCCAGACGGCCACCAGGGTGCGGGGCCGCTCGCGCAGCCCGACGGCCAGCATCAGCAGCAGCAGGCCGAACATCCCCATCGGCGGCCACGGCCAGGGCCGGTCCTCCGGCAGCGGCACCGTCATCAGCGCCAGGGCGCCCGCGAGGTCGGCGGTGAAGACGACCGCCCAGGCGAGCAGCGGCCGCCGGACGGCGAGGAGCAGCGGCCCGGCCTGGAGGACGGCGAGCAGCGCGGCGGCGTCGGAGTGCAGCCCGTAGTCCTCGGACAGCACGGTCCCGGTGACCGGCAGCAGCACGGCGGTGAACAGCGCGGCGACGACGTACGGTAGCCGCCGCACCGCGCCCCGCCGGGACTGCCCGAGCAGCGGGGCGGGGGGCCCGGCGGGGGTGAACACATCGCGCAGCAGCGCGAGGGGGGAGGGGCGGGGACCGGGGTGCTGCGATGACTGGAGCATGACGGTTTCACCCTAGGCGCCGGGTGCGCCGGGGGCGTCACACCGGGGTGGGGACCGCAAGGTCATACCGGGGTATGACCCCGGGCCCGGCACGGCCTCCCGATCCCTACAGCTCCGCCAGCAACTGCGCCTTCTTCGCGCTGAATTCGTCGTCCGTCAGCAGCCCCGCGTCGTGCAGCGCCCCCAGGTGGCGGATGCGGTCCGCGATGCCGCCGGGGTCGGGGCGGCCCGTGTGGGAAGGCCCGGGCAGCGGGGCGAGCGGGCTCCCCGAGGGCGTCTTGGCCCGGGCGGCGGCCAGGACCGCCGCCGCGAAGGGCAGCGACTCGTGGACGAGGCCGTAGCCCATGCCGAAGACGACCGCCGCCGGATCCTGGTCGGCCTCCCCCGGGCGGGCCGCGTCCCGGCGCAGCAGCCGCAGGTAGCCGCCCGCGATCTCGGGGGAGCGCCACTCCACGCCCGCCAGGTCACCGACCGCGAAACGCTGGTCGCCGGCCTTCCACTTGGCGGAGGACGCGCCCGTCCAGAACCAGCGGAAGGCGACGGACGCGCCGTCGAAGGACGCCTTGCCGTCGTACGCCTTGAACGACATCGGCGGGGCCGGCGCCGCCACCAGGTGCCGGTCGGCGGGCTCGGAGGCGTACGGGCCCAGGGCGTCGCGCATCTCGTCGGCGTAGTACTCGGCGAGCGCGTCCCGCTCGGCGGGCAGCACCAGCCGGTAGGGGTCGCAGGCTTCCTTGAGCTGCCCGCCGGCGACGTCCATCAGCGGATCGGCGCCGGGTCTGGGCACGGCGCGCAGCACCACCGTCCCGCGCTTCCCCGGGGCCTGCTCGACGGCCGCGAGCGCCTCGTAGGGGATGCGTCGCTCGCCGAGCGCCTGGAGCAGCCTCGGTGTGCGGATCCCCCGTTCGAAGCGGATGAGCACGGAGTCGGTGTCGAACTCCCAGACGGCCTGGAGACCGGCCAGCACATCACCCATGCGGCTCATCGTATGCGGCGCCCGCCCGCCCGTCCCCCCTCCCGGCGCTACGCGCGTCAATCCGGCGCATATGCCCGACTCCTATGCGGCGGCGGGAACTAGACGAGGTCGTCCGCGCAGCCCCCGCCGGCCCGGGCGCAGCTGACGGCGGCGGGGGAGCCGACGCCGATCTCCGCGAAGTTGGCGAGGCTCGTCGTGCCGGGCTCGAAGTACCCGGCGTGGCCCCGGGCCCCCGCGGCGGAGAGCACCCGCGCCCCGAACCCCGCCGAGACCGGGTCGGCACCGTGGCCGAGGCCGCCGACCTCCAGGTGGGGAACGTCCTGGATCCAGTCGTCGGGGTCGCGCATCGCCCAGATCCGGGCGGTGGTGCGCAGTTCGGAGACGCGCTCGGCGCGCATGCCCGGGCTGCCGGCGACCGCGATGTCGGTGACCCGGGGTGACAGCTCGCGGCCGGCGACGCCGCACACCACCGAGCCGTAGCTGTGGCAGAACAGGGAGACGGGCGAGGCGCCGGGCAGCGCCCGGACCAGGGCGCGCAGCCGCAGCGCGCCCTCGGCGGCGAGCTTGCCCGTCGCCGCGTCCATGCCGACGCCGGCCGGGGAGGTGTAGTCGGCCCAGGCGATGACGGCCGTCCTGGTGCCGGTGGCCGCCTTCCGCTCGGCGGCGTAGAGGGCCCGCGCCATGCCGACGGGAGCGGTGTAGGCGCGCTGGGTCTTCTCGAAGGTCACGACGTTGGTGTCGACGCCCGGGACGACGACGGAGACCCGCTCGGCCCGGTCGAGGTCGCCCACGACCTCCGCGACCCGCCCCGACCCGCCGGGGTCGAAGGCGAGGATCCTGCGGTCGCCGTCCATGAGCGACTCGAAGCGGTGCAGCCGGCGCGCGGCCTCCCGGCGGCCCAGCGGGGTGAGGCCGCTGTTCTCGCGCATCCGCCGCTTCTCCACCGTGCGGGCCTGGCCGAGCGCGATCCGGTTGGCGCGGTAGCGCAGGGCGACGGGGGCGCCGTTGAGGTTGCCGACGACGAGGGGGTAGCGGGCGGCGAGCTCCTCGCGCTGCGGGCCGGAGAGGGCGGCGAAGAAGCGGGAGAGGACGTCGGGGCCCGCGCCGGGGGCGGGCAGCGGGCGGCCCGCCACCGAGCCGTGCAGCCACGCCTTGAGCGAGAGGGACCGGGCGTCGCCGGGCGCCTTGTGGCTTCTGACGGCCGTCCAGCCGGTCGTGGCGAGCATGACGAACACCACGGCCAGGGCGAGCAGCGCGCGCCACACGGCGGCCGTGGTCGTCCAGGGAACGGAGGAGGGGGAGCCGAGCTCCGGGAAAGAAGTCACCGCGGAACACCCTAGGAGAAACCTGGTTACGACCGCGAAATCAGTGAGCTATCTCACGTTTGACCAGGGGGAATTGGGCGGACGCAGCCGCTTCCCGGTCAACTGCGCCAATTTTCCGCCAATGCCGGACCCAGGTGGTCCAGATATGCGGTGGTGAGCCGCCGGAGCTCCTCGATGCCCTGCTCCCCATGCCTGCCCCAGATCCCGCTCGCCACGCGCATCACCCCGCCGAACGCCGCGACCAGGACCTCCGGCCGGGGGTCCGTCGCCGGGTCCAGGCCCTCCCGGCGGGCGATCTCCTGGGCCAGCCGCTCCTCCAGCCCGGAGAGGTGGCGCAGGTGCGCGGCCAGCAGCGCCGGCGTCGACTCGATCATTCGGTACGTACGCAGGTGCAATTCGAACGGGACGATCGACTCGATGGCCTCGCCGATGCCGTCCCAGGAGGCGAGCACCGCCCCCCGGAGCGCGGCGATCGGCGACTCCTCGGCGGGGCGGGCGCGCAGGGCGGCGACGAACCGCGACTCCACCGCGCTCTGCACGGCCAGGGCGACCTCTTCCTTGCTGGTGAAGTAGCGGAAGAAGGTGCGCTGGGAGACCTCGGCGGCGTCGGCGATCTCATCGACGGTCGTGCGTTCGTAGCCCTTGAGCGCGAACAGTTCCAGGGCGCAGCGGATGAGGGTGGTCCGGGTGCGCCGCTTCTTGCGCTCGCGCAGCCCGGCCGGTGCCGTACGCCCCGTGACGTCCTCGATCACGCGCATCGTCGCCTCTCCTCCGCCGCATTTCCGCTGCTCAGGATAGCCGTGAGGGACATTTGTCAGATACCGGCTCATGGGTTTGATTGTCAACTGTCAGCCGCTGCCATAATCTCGAAATATGATGTCTCAGACCACCGTCGCCGACGCGACGCCGGAACTCGGGCCCCGGAAAGGCTTACGGGGCCACCCCTGGCTGACACTTCTCTCCGTCGCGATAGGCGTGATGATGGTCACGCTCGACGGCACCATCGTCGCGATCGCGAACCCCGCGATCCAGAAGGATCTCGGCGCCTCGCTCGCCGACGTCCAGTGGATCACCAACAGCTATCTGCTCGCCCTCGCGGTGGCCCTGATCACCGCCGGCAAGCTCGGTGACCGCTTCGGCCACCGGCTGACCTACCTCGTCGGCACCACCGGCTTCGCCCTCTCCTCCGGTGCCATCGCCCTCTCCGGCAGCGTCTCGACGGTCGTCGGCTTCCGGGTGCTCCAGGGCCTGTGCGGCGCGCTGCTGATGCCGGCCGCGCTGGGGCTGCTGCGGGCCACCTTCCCGCCCGCGAAGCTCAACATGGCCATCGGGATCTGGGGGATGGTCATCGGCGCCTCGACCGCCGCCGGTCCGATCCTGGGCGGCGTCCTCGTCGAGCACGTCAACTGGCAGTCGGTCTTCTACATCAACGTCCCCGTCGGCGTCCTCGCGCTCGCCCTCGGCGTCGTCATCCTCAAGGACCACCGCCCCGAACACGCTTCCAAGTCCTTCGACCCGCTGGGCATCCTCCTGCTCTCGGCCGCGATGTTCTGCCTGGTCTGGGCGCTGATCAAGGCACCGGCCTGGGGCTGGGGGGACACCCGCACCCTGCTGTTCCTGGGCGCGGCGGCCGTCGCCTTCGCGCTCTTCGCCCTCTGGGAGCTGAGGGTCGCCGAACCCCTGCTGCCGCTGGGCCTGTTCCGCTCCCTGCCGCTGACCGCCGGCACGGTCCTGATGGTGCTGATGGCCTTCGCCTTCATCGGCGGCCTGTTCTTCGTCACCTTCTACCTGCAGAACGTGCACGGGATGACCCCGGTGGAGTCCGGCATGCACCTGCTGCCGCTCACCGGAATGATGATCGTCGGGGCGCCGACCGCCGGGGCCGTCATCACCAGGATCGGGCCGCGGCTCCCGCTGGTGGCCGGCATGGTCCTGAGCACGGTCGCCTGCTTCGGCATGACGTCCCTGGAGCCCGACTCCGGCTCCTTCTGGATGTCGGTGTGGCTCGGGCTGTTCGGCCTCGGCCTCGCCCCGGTCATGGTCGGCGCGACCGAGGTCATCGTCGGCAACGCCCCCCTGGAGCACGCCGGGGTGGCCGGCGGCCTCCAGCAGGCCGCCATGCAGGTGGGCGGCTCCCTCGGCACGGCCGCGCTGGGCGCGATCATGGCCGCCCGGGTGGACGACCTCCTCCCCGGGCGGTGGGCCGACGCCGGGCTGCCGCCGGGCACCCCGCAGCAGATGGCCCAGGCGTCCGACGCGGTCTCCGTGGGCCTGGCCCCGGTCCCGCCGGGCACCCCGCCCGAGCTCGCGGCGAAGATCACCGACATCGCCCGGGACACCTTCGTGTCGGGCATGAGCACGGCCTTCGCCGTCGCCGGCGTGATCTCGGTGTTCGCCGCGGGGGTCGCGTTCTTCACCAAGCGCGGGGAGAACGCCGAGGCCGGCGCGGGCACACCCCACGTCTGACCGTGTCTGATCACGTCTGATCGCGTTTGACCCTGCCGTCACCTTCCCCTATCAGGGCCCCGCGCCGCGGGGCCCTCTTGGCAGCGCTGATCAACGGCCGACAGGATGTAGCCCTGCCGACACAGGGAGTGATCCTCATGCGAACGATCCGTATCGCTGCCCTCGCCGTGAGCGCCGCCGCCCTCGCGGGCGCCCTGGCCGTACCGGCCGCCCAGGCCGCGCCCGCGGCACAGCCCACCCGGCTCGGCCAGTGCGGCGCCGGGCAGCTGTGCCTGTGGACCGGGGCGGGCTTCCGCGGCGCGCGGGGCGTCGCCGAGCTCTCCAGCACCGACATCGAGAGCTGTGTGACGTTACCGAAGGACGCGCCCGTGGCGTCCCTGGCCAACCGGATGGGCCGGCCCGTCACCACGTACCAGAGCGCGACCTGCGGGGAGACGGGGGAGTTCGACACGTATCCGTCGGGGACGTGGGTGCCGGAGACTTCGTACCGGGTGCGGGCGTTCAAGATCTGGGAAAGCTGAGGGGGCGGCGGGTCTTTTCCCCCACCCCGCCCCTTCCCGAAACCGGGGGCGAGCCCCCGGGCCCCCTTCCGCGCTGCGCGCGGTGTCCTCAATCGCCGGACCCCGTACCGCGAACGGCCCGCGCCCCCGGCCAGCATCGCTGGTCGGGGGCGCGGGCCGTGGCACGGCTCTCGCCGTCGCGCGAGCGACTACGCGTCGCCGCCCGCGGCGCCCGGGTCGGCCGCCGTGACGTCGAGGAGCTGGTAGCGGTCCACCGCCTGCTTCAGCGCGGAGCGGTCGACCTTGCCCTCCTTGGCGAGCTCGGTGAGCACGGCCAGGACGATCGACTGCGCGTCGATGTGGAAGAAGCGACGGGCCGCGCCACGCGTGTCCGCGAAGCCGAAGCCGTCCGCGCCCAGCGACTGGTACGCACCCGGCACCCAGCGCGAGATCTGGTCCGGAACCGCCCGCATCCAGTCGGACACGGCCACCTTCGGGCCGTCGGCGCCGGCGAGCTTGCTCGTCACGTACGGGACGCGGAGCTCCTCCTCCGGGTGCAGGAGGTTGTACTCCTCCACCTCGATGGCGTCGCGGCGCAGCTCGTTCCAGGAGGTCGCCGACCAGACGTCCGCCTTGACGTTCCACTCGTCGGCCAGGATCTGCTGGGCCTCGACCGCCCACGGCACCGCCACGCCGGAAGCGAGGATCTGCGCGGGGATCGCGCCCTTCTCGCCCGTCTTGAAGCGGTACAGACCCTTGAGGATGCCGTCGGCGTCCACGTCCTCCGGCTCGGCCGGGTGCTGGATCGGCTCGTTGTAGACGGTGAGGTAGTAGAAGACGTCCTCGGCGTTCTCGCCGTACATCCGGCGCAGACCGTCCTTGACGATGTGCGCCATCTCGAAGCCGAACGCGGGGTCGTAGGAGACGACGCCCGGGTTGGTGGACGCCAGCAGCTGCGAGTGGCCGTCCGCGTGCTGCAGACCCTCACCGGTCAGCGTCGTACGACCGGCGGTCGCGCCCAGCACGAAGCCGCGCGACAGCTGGTCGGCCATCTGCCAGAACTGGTCACCGGTGCGCTGGAACCCGAACATCGAGTAGAAGACGTAGACGGGGATCAGCGGCTCGCCGTGCGTCGCGTAGGCGGAGCCCGCCGCGATCAGGGAGGCCGTGCAGCCCGCCTCGGAGATGCCGTCGTGCAGCATCTGCCCGGTCGGCGACTCCTTGTACGCGAGGAGCAGCTCCCGGTCGACGGCCTCGTACTGCTGGCCGAGCGGGTTGTAGATCTTCGCGGACGGGAAGAACGCGTCCATGCCGAAGGTGCGGTACTCGTCGGGGGCGATCAGCACGAAGCGCTTGCCGATCTCCTTGTCCCGCATGAGGTCCTTCAGGATGCGGACGAACGCCATGGTGGTGGCGATCGACTGCTGCCCGGAGCCCTTCTTGGCGGTCGCGTAGGCCTTGTCGCCGGGCAGGACCAGCGGCTTCGCGCGCACGACACGGGAGGGTACGTAGCCGCCCAGCGCGTTGCGCCGGTCGTGCATGTACTGGATCTCCTCCGAGTCACGACCCGGGTGGTAGTACGGCGGCAGGCCGGACTCCAGCTCCTTGTCGGTGACCGGGATGTGCAGGCGGTCCCGGAAGCGCTTGAGGTCCTCGACCGTGAGCTTCTTCATCTGGTGGGTCGCGTTGCGGCCCTCGAAGTTCGGACCGAGGGTCCAGCCCTTGACCGTCTGCGCGAGGATCACGGTCGGCTGGCCCTTGTGGGCCTTGGCCGCCGCGTACGCCGCGTAGATCTTCTTGTGGTCGTGACCGCCGCGGCCCAGGTGCAGGATCTGGTCGTCGGTCATGCCCTCGACCATCTTCCGCAGACGGTGGTCGTCGCCGAAGAAGTGCTCACGGATGTACGCGCCGGTCTCGGTGGCGTACGTCTGGAACTGGCCGTCGGGGGTGCTGTTGAGCTTGTTGACCAGGATGCCGTCGCGGTCCTGGGCCAGCAGCGGGTCCCAGGAGCGGTCCCACACCAGCTTGATCACGTTCCAGCCGGCGCCGCGGAACTGCGACTCCAGCTCCTGCATGATCTTGCCGTTGCCGCGGACCGGGCCGTCGAGGCGCTGCAGGTTGCAGTTGACGACGAAGGTCAGGTTGTCCAGACCCTCGCGGGCGGCGATGGACAGCTGGCCGAGCGACTCCGGCTCGTCCATCTCGCCGTCGCCCAGGTACGCCCACACGTGCGACTTGGAGGTGTCGGCGATGCCGCGCGCCTCCATGTAGCGGTTCATCCGGGCCTGGTAGATCGCGCCGAGGGGGCCGAGGCCCATCGAGACGGTCGGGAACTCCCAGAAGTCCGGCATGAGCCGCGGGTGCGGGTAGCTGGACAGGCCGTAGGGGGCCTTGGACTTCTCCTGGCGGAAGGCGTCGAGCTGCTGCTCGGAGAGCCGGTCCAGCAGGAAGGCGCGGGCGTAGACGCCGGGGGAGGCGTGGCCCTGGAAGAAGATCTGGTCGCCGCCGTCGCCCTCGTCCTTGCCGCGGAAGAAGTGGTTGAAGCCCACGTCGTACAGCGAGGCGGAGGAGGCGAAGGTGGCGATGTGACCGCCGACGCCGATGCCCGGGCGCTGGGCACGGGAGACCATCACGGCCGCGTTCCACCGGGTCGCGTTGAGGACCTTGCGCTCGATCTCCTCGTTGCCGGGGAAGAACGGCTCGTCCTTGGTGGCGATGGTGTTGACGTAGTCCGTGCTGCGCATCTCGGGCACGGCGACGCGCTTCTCGCGCGCGCGCTCGATCAGGCGAAGCATGAGGTAGCGGGCACGTTCCCGGCCTCGCTCATCGACGGCTGCGTCGAGCGAGTCGAGCCATTCCTGGGTCTCTTCGGGATCGAAGTCCGGGACCTGGCTGGGAAGGCCGCCAATGATGATCGGGTTGCGATCGGATCCGGAAGCCACGCTGTTCCTTCGGTGTTCGGGTCGTGCTCAGCACGCGGTCAAGTACGGTCTCTGCTGATGTCGCGTCGTCCCATCGTGGACCGCGGCGACGGAAACGTCATCTCTACTGGGCGGTAACCACCACTCCGCGAGACGATGTGTCAAGAGTCGGCCGAATGTGGGCGGCCAAATCGCAACCATACGCCCCCTATGAGAGTCGTTCGCGTACGGCCGTTCGGGCCCCCGGGCCGTAATGGTTGGGCCGGACTTCCCAAATCCGGCACAATGCTGTGGCATGAATCACCCGACGTCACCCCCGGCCGGGTTCGCCGACGGATGGAGTTGCGCCGAGACCGCCGCATCCGTCACCGTTTCGGCGGTCTCGACGGCCGGGTACTTGCGCGATCGGTCCGGCACGTGTGGACTACGGCCAATGCCTCGCGTACGCGAGGAACACAAGACAATTTCTCGAAAGATGACAGGAGGCAATCCGTGAGCGCGACCGCGGACCACGCGGAGGAGCGGACCAACCCTGCCGCGAGGCTGGGTTTCCAGCCCGGACAGGTGGTCCAGGAGCTCGGTTACGACGACGACACCGAGCACGAGCTGCGTGAGGCCATCGAGGAGCTCACCGGTACCGATCTCGTCGACGAGGAATACGACGATGTGGTCGACGCCGTAGTGGTGTGGTTCCGCGACGAGGACGGCGATCTGGCGGACGCGCTGGTGGATGCCACCACTCTGATCGAGGACGGCGCCCTGATCTGGCTGATGACACCCAAGACCGGCCGTGACGGGTACGTCGAACCGAGCGACATCCAGGAGGCCGCGGTCACCGCCGGCCTCCAGCAGGTCGGCAGCGCCAGCGCCGGCAAGGACTGGAACGGCCTGCGCCTGGCCACCCCGAAGGCCAAGCGCTAGCCCTTACCGGCTTGCCCCGGCCGAGGCCGGAAACCACCACCGCGCCCCCCGGCGGCACCGCTGCCGGGGGGCGCGGTGCTGCCCGCGAAAGGCGCAGTGACAGACTGGGCCGGCTACCCGCCGGTGCCGGGGCGCGCGGGGGAGACCCGCCGAGCGCCCGGGGCCCGGCTCCTGTCGAGAGAGGGATGCATGCCCATGGCGATCGAGGTCGGCACCAAGGCCCCGGACTTCGAGCTGAAGAACCAGCACGGAGAGACGGTCCGGCTCTCCGACTACCGCGGTGAGAAGAACGTCGTCCTGCTCTTCTACCCCTTCGCCTTCACCGGCGTCTGCACCGGCGAGCTGTGCGCGCTGCGCGACGAGCTGCCGAAGTTCGCCAACGACGACGTCCAGCTGCTGGCCGTCTCCAGCGACTCGCCGTTCTCCCTGCGCGTCTTCGCCGAGCAGGAGGGCCTCGCGTACCCGCTGCTCTCCGACTTCTGGCCGCACGGCGAGGCCGGCCGCGCCTACGGGGTCTTCGACGAGGAGAAGGGCTGCTCGGTCCGCGGCACCTTCATCATCGACAAGGAGGGTGTCGTGCGCTGGACGGTCGTCAACGGACTGCCCGACGCCCGCGACCTGAACGAGTACCTCACGGCGCTCCGCGCCCTCTGATAACTCGCCGAACCCTTTTCCGTACGCCCCGGACGCGCCAGGATCTATGCTCTGGGCGCACTCGGGGCACGATCACCTGACAGAAGCCTGTAATCGGTGGGAACCGGTCACTAGGCTTCACACGTTGATCGGATGCCATCGCACAACGGGGGCACAGGTCTCGCCGAGTGGTTCCGGCCCCCTCGAACCAATGGAGGACTCGTGGGAGTCAGTCTCAGCAAGGGCGGCAACGTCTCGCTGACCAAGGCGGCCCCCAACCTGACCGCGGTCATCGTCGGTCTCGGCTGGGACGCCCGTACCACCACCGGTACGGATTTCGACCTGGACGCCAGCGCGCTGCTGACGAACGACCAGGGCAAGGTCGCCAACGACCAGAACTTCGTCTTCTTCAACAACCTCAAGAGCCCCGACGGCTCCGTCGAGCACACCGGTGACAACCTCACCGGTGAGGGCGAGGGTGACGACGAGGCGATCAAGGTCAACCTGGCCGGCGTGCCCGCCGACGTCCACAAGATCGTGTTCCCGGTCTCGATCTACGAGGCCGAGGGCCGCCAGCAGAGCTTCGGCCAGGTCCGCAACGCCTACATCCGCGTGGTGAACCAGGCCGACAACACCGAGCTCGCCCGCTACGACCTCAGCGAGGACGCCTCGACCGAGACCGCCATGGTCTTCGGCGAGCTGTACCGCAACGGCGCGGAGTGGAAGTTCCGCGCGATCGGCCAGGGCTACGCCTCCGGCCTGCGCGGCATCGCCCAGGACTTCGGCGTCAACGTCTGACCGAAACACCCGAGGCGGCGTCCGGCGCCGCACACCCCCTCCGGCCCGGCCGGGGACCGGGTGTGCGGCGCCGGACGCACATCGGATGCCTTTCAGCTCGCTCCACCAGGGGAGGAAGAAAGATCATGGGCGTCACGCTCGCCAAGGGAGGCAATGTCTCCCTCTCCAAGGCCGCACCGAACCTCACGAATGTGACCATCGGTCTCGGCTGGGACGCGCGCTCCACCACCGGAGCCCCCTTCGACCTGGACGCCAGCGCCCTGCTGTGCGCCTCGGGCCGGGTGCTCGGTGACGAGTACTTCGTGTTCTACAACAACCTCAAGAGCCCCGAGGGCTCCGTCGAACACACGGGTGACAACCTCACCGGTGAGGGCGACGGTGACGACGAGTCGATCCTGGTCGACCTCACCAAGGTCCCGGAGAACTGCGACAAGATCGTCTTCCCGGTGTCCATCCATGACGCCGATGCCCGCGGCCAGAGCTTCGGCCAGGTCTCCAATGCCTACATCCGGGTGCTCAACCAGGCCGACGGCTCGGAGCTGGCCCGCTACGACCTCAGCGAGGACGCCTCCAGCGAGACGGCGATGATCTTCGGTGAGGTCTACCGCTACGGCGGAGAGTGGAAGTTCCGCGCGGTCGGACAGGGGTACGCGTCGGGTCTGCGCGGCATCGCTCTAGACTTCGGGGTCAACGTTTCGTAAAGCCGCGCACCGCGCGGGGGACCCCGTACTTACACGATTGGGTGGCCAGTGGTTCTGAAAACCTTCGGCTGGTCCTTTGGCGTCACCGCCCTGGGACTGGTTGCAGCGGTGCTCTACGGGGGGTGGGAAGCGTTCGGGATCGTCGCGATCCTCTCCATCCTCGAGATCTCGCTGTCCTTCGACAACGCCGTGGTCAATGCCGGAGTCCTGCAGAAGATGAATGCCTTCTGGCAGAAAATCTTCCTCACCATCGGCGTCCTGATCGCTGTCTTCGGCATGCGGCTCGTCTTCCCGGTGGTGATCGTGGCGATCAGCGCCAAGATCGGCCCCATCGAGGCGGTCGATCTGGCGCTCAACGAGAAGGACCACTATCAGGAGCTGGTGACCGACGCACACCCGGCCATCGCGGCCTTCGGTGGGATGTTCCTGCTGATGATCTTCCTTGACTTCGTCTTCGAGGAACGTGACATCAAGTGGCTGGGGTGGCTGGAGCGGCCGCTCGCCAAGCTCGGCAAGATCGACATGCTGTCGGTCTGCATCGCGCTGATCGTCCTGCTGGTCTCGGCGATGACCTTCGCCACGCAGGCGCACCAGCACGGCGGCACGCACGTCGACAAGGCGGCCACCGTGATGCTCGCGGGCATCGCCGGCCTGATCACCTATCTGATCGTCGGCGGGCTCTCCAGCTACTTCGAGAACAAGCTGGAGGAAGAGGAGGAGCGCGAGCACGAGGCCGAGGAAGAGGCGAAGAAGAGCGGCAAGAAGAAGCCGGCGATACTGCTCGCCGGCCAGGCCGCGTTCTTCATGTTCCTCTACCTCGAGGTCCTCGACGCGTCGTTCTCCTTCGACGGTGTCATCGGCGCCTTCGCCGTCACCAACGACATCGTCCTGATGGCGCTGGGCCTGGGCATCGGTGCCATGTACGTACGTTCGCTCACGGTCTACCTGGTCCGCCAGGGAACCCTGGACGACTACGTCTACCTGGAGCACGGCGCGCACTACGCCATCGGCGCGCTGGCCGTGATCCTCATGATCAGCATCCGCTACGAGGTCCCCGAGGTCGTCACCGGCCTGATCGGCGTGGCCCTGATCGGCTGGTCCTTCTGGTCCTCGGTGCGCCGCAACCGCGCCATCGCCAAGGGCGGGGCCGATCCGGCGGAAGTCTCCTCCGGGGTGTGACCCTGGCACATTTGAGGAACGCTCTGAGCGGGGCGGTCGTGAGGGTCACCTCACGGCCGCCCCGCCGCATTAGGGCTCACTCGGGTGGGGGTTTCGTGGCCATGGCGATCAGGGACAAATTCTTCGGCAACTGGGGACGGACGAGCACACAGCAGCTCGACTTCAGCGGCGCGAACGGCGCCGTCGAGCTCACCAAGCGCCGCCCCACGTTCTCGCTCAGCAAGCAGGGCGCCGTCACCGGCAACCTCCGGGTGAACCTCTCCTGGCGGATGCGGACGTCCGACTTCGACGACCGGCCCGCCTTCGGCACCGGGCTGCGCCACCCGCTCCGCAAGTTCCGGCCGGAGATGGTGCAGGCGCAGGGGCCCGCCATGGTCAACGTCGACCTCGACCTCGCCTGCATGTACGAGCTGCAGGACGGCACGAAAGGCGTAGTCCAGCCCCTCGGCTCCATACTGGGCAGCCTCAATACCCCGCCGTACGTGCAGCTCAGCGGGGACGACCGGTTCGGCTCCGGGGCCGGTGAGACGATCTACGTCAACATGGACCACCGTGCGGAGATCAAACGTCTGCTGATCTTCGTCTACATCTATGACGGCACCCCGGCGTTCGACCGTACGCACGCCATGGTGACGCTCTACCCCGGAAACGGGCCCCGGATCGAGATCGCGCTCCACGAGCGCGCGCCGGAGGCCCGGTCGTGCGCCGTGGTGATGCTGGAGAACAACAAGGGCGAGATCACCGTGCGGCGCGAGATGCGGTACGTGTACGGCTTCCAGGCGGAGCTGGACCGGCTCTACGGGTGGGGCCTGCAGTGGGGCCGGGGCTACAAGACCACCAAGGTCTGACCGCCCCCGCCCGCTGACCTCCGGGTGCCCCCGCTTCCCGGGTTCACACCCCCTGACCGCCCCGGTGCGGCGAGCCGTGGCGGTCGGGCTGGAACTGCGGCCCCTGCGGGGGCAGCCGGAAGGCCGGGTCCGGCACGGGCCGGTGCTGCGGATAGCCGTACGCCGGGCCGCCTGGCGACTGCGGCTGCGGATAGCCGTACGCGGACCCGGCCGGGGCCGGCTGCTGGGGGTAGCCGTACGCGGGCTGCGGCGGGGCCGCCGGCGGCGGGGGGAGCGGGGGCGGCGGCGGGTAGCCGTAGCCGGGCGCGGGCGGTGCCGGGGCGGGCTCGGCCGGCGCGGGCCGCGCGGGCTCGGGCTCCGGCGCCGGGGCGGGCTCCGGAGCCGGTTCGGCGGCGTCGCTCCCGGGCTCCCCGTGCCCCTCGTTCTCGTCCACCGAGATGCCGAACTCCGTGGCCAGCCCGACCAGCCCCGAGGCGTACCCCTGCCCCAGCGCCCGGAATTTCCAGCCCTCGCCGCGCCGGTAGAGCTCCCCGCAGATCATCGCGGTCTCCGAGCCCGTCTCCGCCTGGACGTCGAAGCGCGCGAGGGGCTCGCCGGCCTGTCCCGCCCCGCCGGCCGCCGTGTCGTACAGCAGCACGCACAGGTCCCGGACGAGGCCGAAGGGGCCGCCGTCCGCCGACGCGGCCAGCACCACGCGGTCCACCGACGGCTCCAGCGCCGACAGGTCGGCTTCGACGGCGTCCGTGGCGCCCTCGGTCAGCCGCTTCTTGGCCAGGTGCCGGACGGCGCCGGAGGGGTGCCGGGGCTGGTTGTAGAAGACGAAGTCCTCGTCCGAGCGCACTCGGCCCGCGTCGCCCACCAGGAGGGCGGAGGCGTCCACGTCCGGGACGCCCGGGCCGGGGGTCCAGCGCAGCACGGCCCGAACGGTCCGGGTGTCCAGCGGGATGTTCGACCCCTTCAGCATGGCGTGCGTCATGTCCGCAATCCTGCCTTCCCCCGGTGGCCGCGGACAACGCAGGGGCCGCGATTGCGGTGGACACTGGAACGACTCATACGGGTAGCAAGATATTCATGCACTTGGGGAACTCTTGACCCGTTGCCGGACGTACGATAATCGGCCACGCTTCCGCCTGGACGGTCCGTTGGAGGCCGTGGTCCACGGGGAGAGTCATGAGGCATTTCGAACACCTTGCGCCCTCGGTGCGGAATGGGCTGTTCCATAAGGAGCCCGGTGCCTTCGGCGCCGACTCCCCGGCCCGTGTGCTCGCCGTCGCGCTCGGTGCCACCCTCTACAGCCCCGGCACCCGCCCCACCCTCGCCCACGACATCGTCAAACAGGCCGAGCACGGCGTGGTCTCCATGGTCCTGTGCCTGGAGGACTCCATAGGCGACGACGAGGTGACCGGCGCCGAGGAGAACCTCGTCCGCCAGTTCGCCGAGCTCGCCCGCCTCGACGCCTGGGGCCGCAGCCTCCCCCTGCTGTTCATCCGCGTCCGCGACCCCCTCCAGATCACCGACCTCACCCGGCGCCTGGGTCCCGCCCGGCGCCTGCTCTCCGGCTTCGTCCTCCCGAAATTCACCGAGGAGCGCGGCGTCCCCTTCCTGGAGTCGCTGGCCGTCGCCGAGGACACCTGGCAGCAGCGGCTCTTCGCCATGCCCGTCCTCGAATCGCCCGAGCTCCTCCACCTGGAGACCCGCACCGAGACCCTCGCCGGCATCGCCCGCACCGTCGACAAGTACCGGGACCGGGTGCTGGCCCTGCGGCTCGGCGTCACGGACTTCTGCTCCGCGTACGGGCTGCGCCGGGCCCCCGACATGACCGCCTACGACGTCCAGCTCGTCGCCTCCGTCATCGCCGACGTCGTCAACGTCCTCGGCCGCGCGGACGGCAGCGGCTTCACCGTCACCGGGCCCGTCTGGGAGTACTTCCGCCAGCAGCAGCGGATGTTCAAGCCGCAGCTGCGCCGCAGCCCCTTCGCCGGGCCCGCAGAGGCCCTGCGCACCGCCCTCATCGAGCACGACATGGACGGGCTGCTCCGCGAGATCCACCTGGACCGGGCCAACGGCCTCCAGGGCAAGACCTGCATCCACCCCTCCCACGTCGCCCCCGTGCACGCCCTGTCCGTCGTCAGCCACGAGGAGTACAGCGACGCGCAGGACATCCTGCGGCCCGAGCTCGACGGCGGCGGGGTCCTGCGCTCCGCCTATACGAACAAAATGAACGAAGTGAAACCGCACCGGGCCTGGGCCGAGCGGATCATGCTGCGCGCCGAGGTGTTCGGCGTGGCGCGGGAGGACGTGAGCTTCGTGGAGCTGCTCGCGGCCGGGGTGCGGACCGCATGAGTGACGAACAGAAGGCCGAGAGGGTGGACGATAGCGTGGTGTGGTCGGGGCAGTGGGTCGCGGACCGGCTCGGCGTGGAGCTGGCGGGTGACGAACGGCTGCCCGAGCTGCTGGGCCTCGCCCTGCGGCGCAACCCCAAGCGGGCCCACCTCCTCGTCTCCAACGTCCTGGGCAAGCACGTCCCCACCGAGCCCCTCGCCGTGTACGCGCCCGGGGTGGCCCTGGGGCGGCGGGTACGGGACCTGCTGGGCGACGCGGACGCCGCCCGGGCCGTGGTCCTCGGCTACGCCGAGACCGCCACGGGCCTGGGCCACTCGGTCGCGGACGGCCTCGCCCTCGCCCCCTACCTGCACTCCACCCGCCGCCCCGTGCCCGGTGTGGCGTCCGTCGGCGGCTTCGAGGAGGAACACAGCCACGCGACCTCGCACCTGCTGCTGCCCGAGGACCCGTCGCTGCTCTCCGGCGACGGGCCGCTGGTCCTGGTGGACGACGAGTTCTCCACCGGCCGCACGATCTTGAACACCATCGCCGCTTTGCACGCGCGCTTTCCCCGTGAGCGGTACGTGGTTGTTGCTCTGGTCGATCTGCGGTCTGACGACGACCGGGCTCGTCTGGTGGACTTCGCGGACGGGCTGGGCGTGTGTGTTGATCTTGTCGCTCACGCTTCTGGGACTGTGCTGCTTCCTGAGGGAGTTCTGTCGCGGGGGCAGGAGTTGGTTGCCGAGTATGAGGCGGCTGCCGCTTCTTCGGTGGCTGACGAGGCCGGGGTGCGGCGACGGGGCCTGCGGGGTGGGGGTCCGGGGCCGTATATTTACGGGCCCGGTGCCCCCCAGCGCACTGGTGCCCCCACCTTGGGCCCGCAAATACACGTCAGCGCCCCGGACCCCCACCCCTCCGGCCCCGCCGCCTCCCGTTGTTCTTCGTCTGCTTCCTTGTGTTCTGACACGCATGAGATGCATCGGGGCGTTGTCGAGCGGGTTGAGATCGGCTGGCCCGAAGGGGTGCCCGACGGTGGGCGGCATGGCTTCACGCCTGCGCACCGGGAGCGCCTGGAGGGCTCGCTGCCGCGCATGGCGGCCGCCGTCGGCGACGTGCTCGGCCGACGCCACGCGGAGCGCGTCCTCGTCCTCGGCAACGAGGAGCTGATGTACGCGCCGCTGCGCCTCGCCGAGGAGCTGCGGCTCCAGCTCTGCGACACCACCGCCGTGCGCTATTCGACGACCACCCGCTCACCGGTCCTGGCCGTCGACGACCCCGGCTACGCCATCCGCACCCGCCTCGTCTTCCCCGCGCACGACGACCCGGCCGACGGGCCCGGCGAGCGGTACGCCTACAACGTCGCCGGGCGGGGTTTCGACCACGTCGTCGCCGTTGTCGACTCGGTTGCCGATACCCCTGCCCTGCATGCCCCCGGTGGGCTGCTGGACCGGCTCGCCGAGCACGTTCCGCACGTCCTTCTCGTCGTCGTTCCCTCCTATGCCCCGTCCGCCGTCGCCGACCGACAGGTGCCACCCATGTCCGAGCCGCTCCGCGGCCCCGCGTTCTCCTCCTACTCGCCCGACGACGTGGGCTGGCTGCTCCAGGACCTCTCCGACGTCACCCTCGAAGCCCCCACCGAGGAGCGCGAGGAAGCCATCCAGAGCGGCGGCGCCCACTACGCGGAGTCCCTGCCGGTCGAGTACCAGCCGACCGAGGAGTACCAGGCGCTCTTCCACGCCGCCCTCGACGCCTCCGCCGCCCGCTTGGCCCGGGCCGTCGGCGTCGTCACCGAGACCGTGCTCGCCGAGCGGTCCCCCCGCCCGGTGCTGGTCTCCCTCGCCCGTGCCGGCACCCCCGTCGGCGTGCTCATGCGCCGCTGGGCCCGGCACGCGCACGGGCTGGACCTGCCCCACTACGCCGTCTCCATCGTGCGGGGGCGCGGCATCGACACCACGGCGCTGCGCTGGCTGGCCGACCACCACGACCCCGCCGACGTCGTCTTCGTCGACGGCTGGACCGGCAAGGGCGCCATCACCCGCGAACTGGCCGATGCCCTTCAGGAGTTCGAGGGCTTCGACCCCCGGATCGCCGTCCTCGCCGATCCCGGCCACTGCGTCGACACCTACGGCACCCGCGATGACTTCCTCATCCCCTCCGCGTGCCTCAACTCCACCGTCTCCGGGCTGATATCCCGCACGGTCCTGCGCGCCGACCTCGTCGGACCCGACGACTTCCACGGCGCGAAGTTCTACCGCGAGCTGGCCGCCGCCGACCTCTCCCGCGCCTTCATCGACGCCGTCGAGGCGCGCTTCGCCGAGGTCGCGGCCGACGTCACCGCCGAAGCCAAGGAACTCGCCGCCACCGACCGCACCCCCACCTGGGAAGGCTGGGCGGCCGTCGAGCGCATCAGCGAGGAATACGGCATCCACGACGTCAACCTCGTCAAGCCCGGCGTCGGCGAGACCACCCGCGTCCTCCTCCGCCGCGTCCCGTGGAAGATCCTCGCCCGGCGCGGCGCCGCCGCCGACCTCGGTCACGTCCGGCTCCTCGCCGCGCAGCGCGGCGTCCCCGTCGAAGAGGTCGACGACCTGCCGTACACCTGCGTCGGCCTGATCCACCCCCGCTACACCCGGGGCGCCACCGGCGCCGACGGCAAGGCGGTGGCCGCCAAGTGAACCCCCTCATCGCCAGCGACCTCGACCGCACCCTCATCTACTCCACCGCCGCCCTCGGCCTGCGGATGCCCGACGCGGACGCCCCGCGCCTGCTCTGCGTCGAGGTCTACGAGCACAAGCCGCTCTCCTACATGACGGAGACCGCGGCCGCCCTGCTCACCGGCCTGGCCCGCACCGCCACCTTCGTCCCCACCACCACCCGCACCCGCGAGCAGTACCGCCGCATCCGGCTGCCCGGCCCCCCGCCCCGGTTCGCCATCTGCGCCAACGGTGGCGAACTGCTCGTCGACGGCGAGTCCGACACCGGGTGGCGGCGCCGGGTGGAGGCCGGCCTGGCCGCCGAGTGCGCCACGCTGGAGGAGGTCCGCACCCACCTGGCGCGCACCGCCGACCCCGCCTGGCTCCTCAAGGAGCGCACCGCCGAGGACCTCTTCGCCTACCTCGTCGTGGACCGCGCGCTCCTGCCCGAGGAGTGGGTCAAGGAGCTGAGCGCCTGGGCCGAACCCCGTGGCTGGACCGTCTCCCTCCAGGGCCGCAAGCTCTACGCCGTGCCCGCACCGCTCACCAAGAGCGCGGCGGTCGCCGAGATCGCCCGCCGTACCGGCCCCTGCGAGGTGCTCGCCGCCGGCGACTCCCTGCTCGACGCGGACCTGCTGCTCGCCGCGGACCGCGGCTGGCGCCCGGGCCACGGCGAACTCGCCGACGCCGGCTGGACCGCGCCCCACGTCACCGCGCTGACGACCAGGGGCGTGGCGGCGGGGGAGGAGATCCTGCGGGCCTTCGGCGGAACGGCGTAGGGTCGGGCGGGTAAGCGGTAACTCCCTTACCCGCTGAGGAGATTCGCGTGACCGAAGTCAAGGGCGCCCAGATCACCCCGGAGCTGTACGCCTACGTGCTCGCCCACAACCCGCCGCTCGATCCCGCGCAGCGCGCCCTCGTCGAACTCACCCACCGCCTGCTCCCCGACGTCGCCGTCAAGCAGATCGCCGAGGAGCAGGGCCCGCTGCTGGCCTTCCTCGTCCGGCTCACCGGCGCCCGGCACATCGTGGAAGTGGGCACCTTCACCGGGCTCTCCGCCCTGTCCATGGCCCAGGCGCTGCCCGAGGGCGGGCGGCTGATCACCCTGGACATCTCCGAGGAGTGGACCGCGCACGCCCGCGAGGGCTGGGCCGCGGCGGGCGTCGCCGACCGGATCGAGCTCCGGATCGCGCCCGCCCTGGACTCCCTGCGCGCCATGCCCGCCGAGCCGCACATCGACCTGGCCTTCATCGACGCCGACAAGGACGGCTACATCGCCTACTGGGAGGAGCTCGTGCCCCGGCTGCGGCCCGGCGGCCTGATCGTGGCCGACAACACCCTCTTCAGCGGAGACGTCGTCGACCCGGCGCCCGGCAGCCTCGCCGCCGCGGTCAAGGTGTTCAACACGCACGTGGCCGCGGACAAGCGCATGGAGTCGGTGCTGCTCACGGTCGCGGACGGGCTGACGCTGGCCCGTCGCCGGTAAGCGGTGCGCCGGCGACGCCGAGCCCCCGGCCGGGGCGCGGGGCGGCGTCGCCAACCGACCGGATCACGCCTCAGCCGCAGCAGCCGCCCCCGCAGCATCCTCCGCCGCCGCCACCCCGGGGCGCGGGGGCGGGGGCGGTGCCGCCGCCCGTCATGGCGACGGTCGACAGCAGCTTCACGGTGTCGGTGTGCCCCTCGGGGCACGCGGCGGGCGCCGAGGACTCGGCCATGGGGCGGCTGAGCTCGAAGGTGTCACCACAGGCTTTGCAGCGGTATTCGTAGCGAGGCATGCGGGCAGCATAGCCAGCTCCCCCGCGGGGGCGCTCCTACTGGCCGGCGCCCAGTTCCCCGCGGATCTTCTGCACCACGTCTGCCGCGGTCCGCCGCACCGCCTCGGTCTCGGTGAGGAAGTGCCACCAGTCCGGGTGGCGGCCCTCCAGGTTCGCGACCGCCCGGTCCAGGCGGGCCACCGCGTCGTCCAGGGGGCGGGCGTGCCGGGGGTCGGGGGTGCTGCGCCCGGCCATCGCGAGCCGCTGGGCGTCGCGGATGGCGAAGCGGGTGCGCTCGACCTCCTTGGCGTGGTCGAACGACACCTCGTCCAGCCGCCGCAGCCGCTCGCCCGCGGCCGAGACCGCCTCGTCGGTGCTGTTCAGCAGGGCCCGCACGGTGGTCAGGCCCGCCAGCGCGTCGGGCCAGCGCTGCTCGTCCCGGGCCTGCCGGGCCTCCCGCAGCTTCTGCTCGGCCTGGGCGACGGCGCGGGTCGCCTCGTCCGGCACCTGCTGGAGGTCCTGCCAGCACGCGGCGCTGTAGCGGCGGCGCAGCTCGCTGAGGACCGGCTCGACGCCCGCCGCCCGGGTGGTGATCGCCTGGGCGCGGGTGCGCAGCGAGACCAGCCGCTTGTCGATGTCCGCGGCCTTCTGCGGCAGCGCGGCGGCCTCGCCGCCGATCGCCCCGGCCTCCCGCAGCACCCGCTCGGCCCGCTGGATGGTCTCCTGCACGCCGTGCTGCCCCGCGCCCTGGTTGAGCTTGGTCAGCTCGGGGGCGAGGGCCGCGAGCCGCGCGGCCAGGTCGTCGGCCTTCAGCCCGGACGCCCGCACCGCGTCCAGGGCGTCGCTGGCCGCGAGCAGGCCCTGCCGGGCCCGCTCCACGGCGGGCGCCACCCGGGCCAGCTGGGTCTCGGCGGTCTCCAGCAGCGGCCCGAGGCTCTGCCCGAACCGCTCCAGGTCGGCCTTGACGCGCACCAGCTCGTCCTTGGCCTTCGCCAGGTCGGCGCGGGCCCGGGCGGCCGTCCCCGCGTCGAGGTCGTCCCGGTCCAGGTCGTGGGCGTCGACGGCGCTGATGTAGGTGTGGGACACCTCGTCGACGCGCCGCCCGAACGCCTCGAAGTCGGCGGCGGCCTTGCGGGCCGCGGGCGAGGGGTCGACGGCGGTGATCGTCTCGATGGAGATCCGCAGGTCGCGCTGGGCGGTGTCCAGCTCGTAGAACGCGGCGGCGGCCGCGTCCTTGGCGGCCTGGGCGTCGGCCCGCTGGCCCTCCCCGCGGCCGCCCCGGCCCCAGCGGCGCGTGCCGCCGCCGGCGAAGGCCGCGGGCACGGCGGCGACGAGCAGGGGCAGCGGCAGCAGGGCGAGCGTCACGGTGTCCCGGACGGCGGCCCCCAGGGCCGCCACGGCCCCCGGACGGCGACCTGCCGGTCGTACGGACTGCGTGAAGGTCGCCGTCACTTGCCCTCTCCCGATGGATCGCCCCTGGCCCGGATGCCATTCTCCCACCGTTAAGGACGAACACACGGGTCCGTTAGTTCGCGATGCGGACCTTCACGTTGCCGTTGTCGCTGTGCCCGGAGAGCGAGTGCCGGCTGGCGTCGTCCCGGGGAACGTCCACGGTCGCCTTGCCGTTGCCGCTGCGGGCGTCGACCTTGTAGGCGGCGCGCGGCACGTCGATGGTGATGCCGCCGTTGTCGGTGGAGGTCTCCACCCGGTCCGGGACCCGCGTCAGGGCGATCCGGACCTCGCCGTTGCCGGACGTGGCGCGGACGCGGGGGGCGGCGCCGGCGGTGACGGTCACGGTGCCGTTGGAGGAGGAGAGGTCCAGGGCCCCGGAGGAGTCGCTCACCCGCACCTCCCCGTTGTCGGAGCTGATCTTCAGGTCGCTCGCGAAGCCCTTCGCCCGGACTCCGCCGTTGTGCTCCTTGACGGTGACCTTGACCCCGTGCGGCACCTCGATCCGGTGCTTCGCCTCGCAGTCGGTGCTGATGCCCGAGCAGTGCTCGCGGAGCTTGAGGGTGCTCCCGTCCATCTCCCACGTGACCTTCGCGGTCCCGCCGAGCGTCCACCCGTCGAACCACCGGGTCACGTTCACGTCCTTGCCGTCACCGGGCACGAGCTCCAGCCGCGAGTCGTCGGAGTCGACGGTCAGCTCCTTGCCCGGCAGCGCGAACGACTTCCGCTCGGGCTCGGCGTCGTCGACGCCACCGCCTCCGCACCCGGTCAGCGCCACCGCGGCGACCAGCGCGCCGCAGGCGGCGAACGACAGGCGGGCGGTGCTGCGGCGGGGGGTACGGGGGTTCACGTGGGCGCTCCGAAAGGCAGGGGGCGGAAGGTCTGCCGAGGAGTCTAGGAAGGCCGGGCCGCCCGTGGAATGCACCCTGTTACCGCATGGGGGGTGGGGATAACCCCCGCCCCGCCCCACCCCGGATGCGGGGTTTGCGGCACCCCGCCCCGGGCCATGTAGGCTGTCTCTTCGTCCAGGGCGCATAGCTCAGCGGTAGAGCGCTGCTCTTACAAAGCAGATGTCGGCGGTTCAAATCCGTCTGTGCCCACCAGCGCGAAGACCCTCAGTCGATCATGACTGGGGGTCCTCCGCGTTCCGGGGCCGTGTCCGGCCGGGCAACCCCACGGGCTCATGACCATTTGATGAGCGTTCCGCAAAATCGGGCCGGAGTGGCCGCCCGGCGCCGCCCGCGCTCGTAGCCTGGGCGCATGCCATCGATCCAGAGCCCCGCGCGGTCCCGTGAGGAGATCAACGACGCCATCCGGTCCTTCCTGGCCGACCGGCGCGGCCGGGGTCTGACCGGTGCGGAGCGCCGGGTGTACGAGCGGTTGCGGACCGAGTGGTTCGCGGCGCCGCGGCGGGCGGTGGCGCCGTCCTACTGCCCCGGCGGGGCGGCGTCGCGGGCCAGCCACGCGCGGTAGGTGTCGTTGCGGGTGGCCGCCGCCGTGTAGGCGGCCGCGAGGTCGTCGAAGAGGGCGGACAGCTCCACGACGGACAGCGCTCCGGGCCGCCAGGCCAGGGAGAGTTCGGCCGTGAGGGGGTCGCCGAGTAAGGGGCGGAGCACCGTGCCGGGGGTGGGCTCCGCCGTCGGCTGGCAGGGGCGCACCGCCTCGCCGGAGGCGACCAGGTCCGCCGCCGTGGTGTTGTCGCGGACGTGCACCAGGCGCGGGTCGAGTCCCGCCGAGGTGAAGACGTGGCGCAGGGCCGCCCACTCGTGGTCGGCGGTGGGGTCGACGATCCAGGAGTCACCGGCCAGTTCGGCGAGCGCGATCACCCGGCGGCCGGCCGCCGGGTGGGTGGCGGCCAGGGCGACGAACTTCGGCTCCCGGGCGGTGAGGACGCGCCGGTCCACCCCCGCCGGGAATTCCAGGGGGAAGCCGGCCGTCTCGTGGACGAAGGCGACGTCCAGCTGGTTGGTGGCCAGGAGTTGGAGCAGGGTGTGCGAGGAGACCTCTATATGGATGGTGATGTCCGTGTCGGGCAGCCGGGCGTGGATCCGGCGCAGCCAGCCCGTCACGACGCGGCTGCCGATGCTGCCCACCCGCAGCCGGGCGCCGTCCGCGCCGACGGCCGCGTCCCGCGCGGCGGTTATCAGCGCGCTCATGTCGGCCACGATGGGGCGGGCCCGGGAGAGCACCGAGTGGCCGAGCGGGGTGGGGCGGCTGCCGGTCTGGCCCCGGGTGAAGAGGAGACCGCCGATGGCCCCCTCGATACGGCGGAGTTGAGTGGTGAGGGAGGGCTGGGTCATGCCCAGTTGCAGCGCGGCCTTGCGCACACTTCCCGCGTCGGCAATGGCGCAAAGCGCACGGAGGTGCCTGACCTCAAGCTCCACGGGGGGAGCATAACTGCACCTCGCACGTCACACCAGGCGCGGCCGGGGGCAGGGTAGGTGATTGGACCGAGCTATGGCCACTTGGCATCATCCGCACCACTGATAACTCGTCAGAGACTCTGCGGGACCAACAGTTCACCCGGTGAACCCCCGGCCGACCCACCCATGCGGCCCAGGGTTCTCGGCACGAATGGAGTCCCCCACATGAATCGCTCCACGATGGTGCTCTCGGCAGCGCTCGGCCTCGGCCTCGCGGTGTCGGGCCTG
This sequence comes from Streptomyces sp. NPDC046215, assembly GCF_040646215.1. Lineage (NCBI taxonomy): Bacteria > Bacillati > Actinomycetota > Actinomycetes > Kitasatosporales > Streptomycetaceae > Streptomyces > Streptomyces sp. NPDC046215. Next base: position 28,136 of record NZ_JBEYZW010000033.1, read on the forward strand.
ACGGCCCTCCCCGCCTCCGCCGCCACGCCGGCCGGCGCGGGCGCGCAGGGCTACACGCCCTCGTCGTACGCCGGATCGGCCGCCGAGAAGGCGGGCAACCAGGCGTTCTTCGAGGCCGTGATGAAGTCCGCGAAGGCCAAGGCGGCGAAGTCGCCCGGCCTGAAGGTCGTCACCGTCACCTACGACCCCAGCAGCGCCCCCAGATTCGCGTCGCAGATAGCCAGCAGCGCGCAGATCTGGAACAGCTCCGTGCGCAACGTCCAGCTGCGTGCGGGCAGCAACGCCGACTTCCGGTACTACGAGGGCAACGACTCCCGCGGCTCCTACGCCAGCACCGACGGCCACGGGCGGGGCTACATCTTCCTCGACTACCGGCAGAACCAGCAGTACAACTCGACCCGGGTGACCGCGCACGAGACCGGTCACGTCCTCGGCCTGCCGGACCACTACTCGGGCCCGTGCAGCGAGCTGATGTCGGGCGGCGGCCCCGGCCCGTCCTGTCAGAACGCCAACCCGAACGCCGCCGAGCGGTCCCGGGTCAACGCTCTGTGGGCCAACGGTCTGACGGCCTTCGACAAGGACACCTCCACCAAGATCCACTGATCCTCGCGCGGGCGGGCTCGCGCCCGTGCGCCCGGCGGCCCGGTTCCCGGTGGAACCGGGCCGCTGCGCCGTCCCGGACGCCGGGCGCCCGCCGAGGGCGCATACTGAGGGGAATGACGAAGCCTGCAGCGCACCGACGGCATCTGCCCACCAGTCCCTTCAACAAACCGACCGTCCCGTCTCCCGTGAAGCGGTTCGCCGTAGGGGACCGGGTGACTCACGACCGGTACGGCCTCGGCCGGGTCATCGGTGTCGAGGACGACATCGCCGTGCTCGTCGACTTCGCTTCCCGACAGGAGCGGATTCCGGGCCCCTACACCAAACTCACCAAGCTCTGAGCGTGGCGCCCGCGCCACCTCGCATTCCTCACTCCGGAGGCCGTAGCCACCGGGCATGACGATGGTCCTGCCCGGTGGCTACGCCTGTATGCGGGGGCCGGGCGGGGCCGCTCGCCCCGGCGTGTCGCGGGCGGTTCCTCCGTGCGGCCGCTCGTACAGGTGCTCGTACGGATGCGGCACCCCTTCGTACGCCTGTGGCCTTCGGGGCGTGCGAAGACGTCGGTAGCGGGGGCTACGGGGAATTACTGAGCTTGCGCTTCGGCGGGCCCGGGGCGGCGCATGACGAACGCGGCGCCCGCGCCCGCCGCGAAGAGCGCGCAGAAGGAGACGGCCGTGCCGAGCCAGCCGGCGCCCAGCCACTGGCCGCCGAAGTAGCCCAGGCTCACGCTGTAGGCCGCCCACGTCAGCCCCGCCAGGGCCGACCAGGGGAGGAACTCCTGGACCCGGCGGTGCATCACTCCCGCGCCGAGGCTGACGACCGAGCGCCCGGCCGGTGCGAAACGCGCCACGACCACCAGGGGGCCGCCGCCGCGCAGCAGGGCCGTGCCGAGCTTCTCCTGGGCCCGGGTCAGCCGCCGGGAGCGGGCGACGGCCCGGTCGAAGCGGTCGCCGCCGCGCCAGGCGAGCCGGTAGGCGACCATGTCGCCGAGCACGGACGCGGTCGCGGCGCACATCACGAGTGCGAACATCTCGGGAAAGCCCGCCCGGCCCACGGCGGCGTCGCCGACCGCGTCGGCGGCCGTGCCCGCGGCCGCGGTGGCGGCGGTGATCACCAGTACGCCGCTGGGCAGCACCGGGAGAAAGACGTCGAGGAGCACGGAGAGCCCGACGATCACATAGATCCACGGGGTGTCGGCCAACGCCCCCAACTGCTCCAGCACGTCCTGATCTCCTGGTACGGTCCCCCGCCGCGACGTCGCAGGGGAGCGGCAGGGGCGGCCTTCACAACCGCACAGCGTACGCCTGAGGCGCCTGGGAAATGAGCGCGGGGGGCGGGGATGTTGTTCGAATCACGTGCCGCGGCGGGTGGGACCCGGCTGTGCCGGGCCCCACGCGGTTCAGCGGGAGCGGCGCAGCAGGCGGTCCAGGGACAGCGCGCCGGGGCCGGTGAAGACGATGAGCAGGAAGGCCCAGCAGAACATCGCGGACGCCTCGCCGCCGTTCTGGATCGGCCACAGCGCCATGCTCTGGTGCACGTCGAAGTAGGCGTACGCCATCGAGCCGGAGCTGATGAGGGCCGCGGTGCGGCTGCCCAGGCCCAGCATCACGAGGACGCCGCCGACGAGCTGGATGGCGGCCGCGTACCAGCCGGGCCAGGTGCCGGCCGCGATCGTGCCGCCGTTGGAGCCGGCCGCGCCGCCGAGGACGCCGAAGAGGGATGCGGCGCCGTGGCAGGCGAACAGCAGGCCGACGACGATGCGGAAGGCGGAGAGGGCGTACGGGCGGGCGGCGTCGAGCCGCTCGGTGAGCGCCGAGGCCGGGGACCCGGAGGCCGGTGCGGCGCCGGCGGAGGTCGACGGGGACGTGGGTGCGGCGGTGGAGGGCATGAGCGGACTCCTCGTATCGGGGACGGGAAACGGGGACGGGGTGGGACGGGTGGAGCGGTGGGGGCCGGCCGGCTCCCGGTGGGGCGGGGACGTGAGCGCGGAACGGAACCGCGAGGGCCCCCAGGTTAGGTACCCCTAATCGATACTTGCAAGTTCAAGTTCTTTATTCATGGTGCCGGACCGCCCCACCGTTCCCATCCGGCGCGCACGTCACAGGGGCCCCTCTCGGAGGGCTCGGAGGCCCGGGGTGGCGGGGCCGTGCCCCTTGGGGCGGCGGGGTCACGCGCACCGGCGCACCGGCCGGATCCCCGTCCGCGCGTGTGGGCCGGATCACGCCGTGGCGGGTGCGCGCCCCGCCCGAATCGCCCTCGATGCCCGTTGTGAGGCTCGCTGTGATGCCCGTTGCGTCGGAGGCCGGGGCCGTGCCCTCAGGTCTCCGGGTAGTCCTGCTCGAAGGCGGTGACGAGGCCGTTGTCCGCGCGGGCCTGGTCGAGCCGGAGCCGGGCGGTGCGCCCGCGCAGCGTCAGCGTCATCAGCTGATTGCCGAACCACGGCCCGCCGGTCCGCCGCCAGCCGATCGCCGGCCGGCCCACCCGCCCGTGCCGGGCCAGCGCGCGCCCCAGCAGGCGGCCGGCCGCGCTCCAGCCGAAGCGGAAACCGAGGCGCAGCGAGACGTGGACGCTGTTGTGCACCGGCGAACAGGTGAGCTGGAGGACCCGGCTGCGCGGCGGATCCGGCCACACGGGCTCGGCGACGTACGCGTGGTGGACGTCCCCCGAGAGCACCGCGATCGTCGCCGGGGCGTCCGGGCCGCTGCCCACCGCCGCGATCAGGGCGGTGAGCGCGTCGAACGAGCGCGGGAAGGCCGCCCAGTGCTCCAGGTCCGTCCGCCTGCGCAGCCGCTCGCCGAGCCGGGCCCAGCGGGGGCCGCGGGCCCCGGCGCACAGAGCCGCGTTCCACGTCTCGGCGTCGTGCACGGCGGGCGGCAGCAGCCACGGCAGCGAGGCGCCGATCAGCAGATGGTCGTACGAGCCCGGGGCCTCCAGCGCCTGGGCGCGCACCCACTCCGTCTCGGCGGCGTCCAGCAGGGCCCGGCCGTCCTCCGCCAGGACGCGCGTGGCGCGGGTGTCGACCATCAGCAGCCGGACGCGCCCGAAGTCGCGGCGGTAGCTCCAGCGGGCGGCGGCCGGGTCCGCGTCGGCGCGGGCGGCGAACTCGCGCAGCGCCGCCGTGCCGTCCGGGCTCCGCGACACCGCCTGGTACAGCTTGTCGGTGGCCAGCTCGGCGGGGGAGAGGTTGCCCAGGTGCTGGTGGACCCAGTACGACATGAGGCCGCTCAGCACCCGCTCCTCCCACCACGGCGTCGCCCGCATCTCCGCCAGCCAGGCCGCGCTGGTGTTCCAGTCGTCGATGACGTCGTGATCGTCGAAGATCATCAGGCTGGGGACGGTGGAGAGCAGCCAGCGGATCTCCGGGTCGAGCCAGGACTCGTGGTAGAGGCGGGTGTACTCCTCGTAATTGGCCACCTGGTGGCCGGGCGGCTCGGTGAGGGGGCGGCGGGCGGCGATCCAGCGGCGGGTCGCGGCGGAGGTCTTGTCGGCGTAGACCTGATCGCCCAGCAGGACGAGCACATCGGGCCGCGCGCCCCCGCCGGCGCCGGCCAGGGCGCTCGCGAGGGTGTCGAGCGCGTCGGGGCCCGCGGGGTCGCCCGGGCCGCCGTCGTCCTCCGGGGGCGGCGCCGCCCACCGGCAGGAGCCGAACGTGACGCGCAGGGTGTCACCGGCGCCGGGCGTGCGGATCGTGCTGTCCGGGAAGCGCGAGCCGGTGAGCGGCCACACCTGCGCCCCGTCCAGGAGCACCCGGTAGGCCGTCTCGCTCGCCGGCCGCAGCCCCGTGACCGGCACCAGGGCGTAGTAGTGCCCGGCGATCCGCCAGGTGCGGGCCGTCCCGCCGGCGCCGTCCGCGCAGCGGACCTCCACCTCGCAGGGCCGGTCGGACTCGACCCAGACGGTGGCGCTCGCAGCCCCCTCCTCCGGCTCCTGATCGACGTGCCGCAGCAGTGGACCCAGCACCAGTGCAGCCGCCATGGCGGGCCTCCTCCGTCGCTCGTACGGTACGGAACGACGGAGGGGAGCGTGGAGTTTCCGCCTACGCTTCTCGCCCGGGGCCAGCCGGGACCGGATGCCGGCGGGCGTCCGCCGGGGCGTCCGTCAGGGCGTCAGGGCGTCCGTCAGGGCGTCAGGATGATCGTTTCAGCAGCCCTTGAGGACGCCCGCCAGCGCCGTCTTCTCGGCGGAGTCGACCGTCAGCTTGTAGTAGTGCTTGGTGGCCACCCACATCTGCGCGTACGTACAGGCGTAGGAGTTCAGCGGCGGCATCCACTGGGCGGGGTCCTTGTCGCCCTTCTCCTGGTTGACGTTGTCGGTGACGGCGATCAGCTGCGGCCGCGTCAGGTCGTTGGCGAACGCCTGGCGCTGCGCGTTGGTCCAGGTGTTCGCGCCCGACCGCCACGCCTGCGCGAGCGGCACGATGTGGTCGATGTCCACGTCCTGGGCGTCGGTCCAGGTCGCGCCGTCGTAGGGGGAGAACCAGGAACCCTTCACGGCCGCACACTTGCCGTCCTGCTGCACGTCCTTGCCATCGCGCTTGAGGACGACCTCACGGGTGTTGCACTGCCCGCTCTGGGTGCTCCAGTGCGGGAACTTGCTCCGGCTGTAACCGTCCATGGAACCCTCGTTCTTGACCGTGAGCTGCCCCAGGTACGCACGGGCCGTCGCGGCGTCGGGCGGGGTGGGCGGCGCGGCGTGAGCGGTGGGGCCGCTGAGCACGAGGGTGCCGACGAGCGCGGTGAGGCCACCGGCTATGGCGGTACGACGCGCGTAGACGCTGCGCAGGGATGACGGAGTGCGCTGGGCGAACATGGGAACTCCCTTGTGGTGGGGGGTCGTCGGCCGCTGGTCGCGGCCAGAATGGCGGCACGGTGTTGCCGGGGGGTGGTCGCCAGGTAACAGGGTGACGACGCGATCATGTCAAGGCAAGGGCTTGCGGAAGTGAACTTCGCCCCTGACACGCCACCACCCCGCCGGGCGGACCGGGGAGTTCGCCCGAACGTAGGGTGGCCGCGTGCTCGCCGCCGAAACGCTGCTGCCCGTCAACGCGACCCTCGGGGCCGTCCTCGCCGTCCTGCTCGTCGCCGCCGCGGGGGCCGCCGCCCTGGCCCGGCTCGCCGACGCCCGGGGACGCGGGTACGCCCGGCCGGTCGCCCTGGCCGGGCTGCGCGCCGCCGCCCAGCTGGCGGCCGTCTCCGCCCTCATCGGCTGGGTGGTCCGCGCGGTCCCCCTGCTGCTGTGCTTCCTCGTCCTGATGTTCGCCGTGGCCGTACGGACGGCCGGCCGGCGCGTCACGGACAACCGCACCTGGTGGTGGGCGGCGCTGCCCATCGGCGCCGGCGTGCTGCCGGTCGTCCTGCTGCTGCTCCTGACCGGGCTCGTGCCGCTGAAGGGCATCACCCTGATCCCCGTCACCGGGATCCTCATCGGGGGCGCGCTCACCGCGACCGTCCTGAGCGGCCGGCGGGCCCTGGACGAGCTGCGCACCCGCCACGGCGAGGTGGAGGCGGGCATGGCGCTCGGGCTGCCCGACCGCGAGGCCCGCCTGGAGATCGCCCGCCCGGCCGCCTCCGACGCCCTGCTCCCGGGCCTGGACCAGACCCGCACCGTGGGGCTCGTCACCCTGCCGGGGGCGTTCGTCGGCATGCTGCTGGGCGGGGCGTCACCGGTGCTGGCGGGGGCGGTGCAGCTGTTCGTGCTGGTCGGGCTCATGGCGGTGCAGGCGGTGGCGGTGGCCGTCGTCCTGGAGTTGATCTCGCGGGGGCTGCTGCACCGGGACGCCGGCCCGGCGGGTGAGCCCGGCGCGCGGCGGCGCCCGTGGCGCTCCTCGCGTACCCTGAACGGAGCAGAAGGGGAGTAGCTCTTCGCCGGACCGTCGACATACTGCTGAGTCCGCTCAGCCGGCGCCCGGAGGCGATCACCGTTCCCGCGGTGTGCGCCAGCGAGACCTTCGGCCGCAGTGTCCACGACGCTGCCGTGCCGAAGCGACCCCGCAAGCCACGCAGGTCTCTCGGTGCGGCAGCCCCACCGACAGAGGAATCCCGTGTTCAGCTTCACCATCGCCGCTCTCGTCTTCGGCGTCGTCTTCCTGGCCGAGCTCCCCGACAAGACCGCCCTCGCCGGCCTGATGCTCGGCGCCCGCTACCGCGCGAGCTACGTCTTCGCCGGGGTGGCCGCGGCCTTCGCCGTGCACGTCGCCCTCGCCATCGCGGCGGGCAGCGTCCTGACCCTCCTGCCGCACCGCCTCGTCCAGGCCGTGGTGGGCCTGCTCTTCCTCGCGGGCGCCGCCATGCTGATCTTCAAGCGGGACGAGGACGAGGAGGAGATCAAGAAGCCGGCCGACCAGTCCTTCTGGAAGGTCTCCGGGGCGGGCTTCATGCTGATCCTGGTCGCGGAGTTCGGCGACCTCACCCAGATCATGACCGCGAACCTCGCCGCCCGCTACGACGACCCCGTCTCCGTCGGCGTGGGCGCGGTCCTGGCGCTGTGGGCGGTGGCGGGCCTGGGCATCGTGGGCGGCCGGACGCTGATGAAGTACGTCCCGCTGGCGCTGATCACGAAGATCGCGGCGGTGGTGATGCTGGCGATGGCGGGCTTCAGCTTGTACGAGGCGGTGTCGGGCTGACGGACCAATTCCGGGGCTGGGTTCGGGTTCGGTGCGGGGGCCGGGGGCTTCGCGTGTCCGCCCACGGCCGGCCGGTGGGCGGGGCGTGGGTGGGGGCGCGGGCTTGGGATCAGTGGGTGATGTCGTTGTCCGTGCGGTCCGGCCGAGCCCGCTGACCGTCGTGGTCGACGGTCAGGCCGAGGCGCGGGTAGGGGAACTTCATGCCCGCTCGCGCGTCCGCCTGGCCGTAGCCTGCCGGCCCCGAAAGGGTGTGCCACGCAAATACAGAGTCCCCGTCAGCAAACCAACGGGGACCCGTGAACGATCAAGGCTAAGCCGCCTCCACGGCCCTACGAAGGGCATCCTTGTGCTCCCATGACCAAGGGGCGTCCCGTAGCTCCTCCGGAAGGTCGGCGAGCCCGGCTTTCAAATGGTCGACAGCTTCGCTGTAGCGCCCGAGTGCGAGAGTGCAGAGACCCATATTGAGGCGGTTGAACGCAGGCGTCAGCCAGTAGGCGGTATCCGGCGGAGGGAGGGAAGCTGCTGCATCCGTCAGTCTTTCCGCCTTTTCCACCATGCGTAGCGCTGCTCTCATTTCACCAAGGGTCGCCATTCCGGCTGCTGCTTGCAGGTAGTCCCCGATTCGCTGGGAGGGGTGCGCGCCAGGAGTGTCGGCTGCGGCGGAGAACCACCGGGCAATGCCTTGGGGCCTGTCCTGCTGTCGGGCGATATAGCCCTTGAAGTTCAGGGCTTGGGCCGCAAGAGTGCCATTGCCGATCTCATCTGCCAGTTCTAAAGCGTCGTTGAGAAGCCTCACTGCCTCGCTGTCTTTGCGGGCCTGGGCGAGCATCCACCCCGAGAACTGGATCCACTCGGACGCGACCTCTGCCAGGTGATCCCTGTGGGGCCCTCGGGCGCCCCGGAGAATTCGGGTGACCTCCTTCATCTGTGCCATGGTCGCCGGGATGACCGACTGCGGATTTACGGAGTCGTCCAATCGCCGGTATGCGGCCAAGACTCCCGCGAGTGCGTCCACGGTCCCTGCGTCCAGTCGAGAGGGGTTGGAGGCGCTGCGGGCGATCCTCGACTTTTCGTCGCCGTCGAGCACGGTTGCAGCCAACGCGCCCCCCGCCCCGACAAGGTCATCCAGCGAGGCCGCAAGTTTTCCCGAAGGATTCTGTTTGCCATTGAGGACTCGTGACAGGTAGGCGACGTCGTAATTTATTGCGCGTGCCGCAGCCTTCATGGAATATCCACTGTCCCGCAGTGCTCTGCGGGTGAGATCAGCAAAGTCACTCATCGTGAACCTCTGAGGGTTGACCGGTGATGTCTCCAGAGTAGTCAATCCCGGTCAACTCCCGTGCAAGCACTACACGTCGAAGTATGGCTACACGCAAGTACCCCCGCGACGCGGCGAACGTCCGGGGGCGTGGACCACCTGAAGGAGCCAGGCAGCCATGACAGAGCATAGGCAGGAGACGCCCGAAACGGGCGGTGGAGCCGGCCTCGCATTGCGACGCGGGACAAGACGGACCGAGGCTGACAGGGCACAGCGTCGTGCGCCGGCCGATACTGCGGTCGGAGTGGACTCCGTCCTACCGCTGGTGATCGCACCGCGAGACAGCGGCTACCGCTCCGGAACGCTGGTGGCCGACATGGACACCGGACGGGTCGGCGTGCTGCATGTCGGCGGCGACTACTCGGTCACGGTGAAGACCGGTGCAGAGACATGGGTCCCGGCCCGGCACGACCGGCTGAGGCTCGCGACCGATGAGGAGCGCCGCGCGCTGGGGCTGGGGCCCCGGATGCGCCCATGAGCGGCGGACTGCCGTACTCGCTGCCGCACTCCAGCGGGCCGTCCTCCGGCAAACCGCGCGTCTGCGAACGGTGCGTCAAGGACGAGTTGGCGGTGCAGGCTGCTGCTGCGCGGGGTGACGTGATGGGCGCCCACATCTTGCGACGGCGACAACGTCAGCACTGGCGCACCGCGCACCCGGAAGCCCGGTGAACGACCTGTGACGGGCCGGCAACACCTATTCCGCTCCCCGGGAAGCCGCCGCAGGGAGCGGGTACCACGCCCGTTTGGTCACCCTCGTATCTGAAGAGGCCGGGCGGGTGGCGCCACCGCACGACGGCCCGGGGACGGCCCCTGTGCCGGGCACGGCGTTGGGTAGGAAGGAGCACGTAAAAATGGGTAGGAAGGACTTCGAGGAAGCGGGCGAGCCTTGGGACCCTCAGGCCAATCAGGATCAGGTCACCGATCCCGACACTCGGGTTTTCGGGAACGGTGACGTGCACAGCTCGCACGCCGACGACAAGGACCGGGAGGACTAGTGAAGCTGGGCGAAGACCTGATTCAGGACTTGAGGGAACAGGGCTTCATGCGGTGCGAGACCACCCCGGACGGCAAGGCCGTGGTCATGCGCAAGCGTGACCGGTGGACCGTGGTTCCTCTGCGGTGGCTCACCGATGACGCCGTGGACACCATCAAGGCTCAAGCCGGCATCAGCCTCGTCTGAGCCACCTCCCCGACAGCCCCGTCCGTGCGCTCCTCCCCGGAGGCGCGCGGGCGGGGTTCAGGCCGGTGGCCAAAGTCCCGCGTTCTCCCATCCCGCGCGTCCGACGGGAACGGCGCCGCCCCTTCCGCCGTTCCCTGACCGTCAACTGTGCTGAGGGTGACGGGGGAGTCAGCTGTGGCGATATGGGCCATGTCGTTTCCGGCGTTCGTGTGTCTGCTGGCCGTGTTCGCGCTGGTGGAGAGCGCCTGGCGGTGGTTCACCGGGCTGGGCCTGATGCCGTGGCTGCGCAAGCGTACGGGGCGGTCGTTGTCGAATACGGCCTTCGATGAATTCACGGCGGTCGTGAACGGGAACAAGACGGCAGAGCTGGAGCAGCGGCGGGTGGAGCTGCTGCGGCGGGACGACGAGAGCGACGGCGCGCCGCCCCGCTCCAGCGTCGACCTGGCCAAGGGCACCGCGTTCATTGTGGTGCCACCGGAAGCGGGCGGCCCGCGCGACGCCCGTGCGGGCCGGCGGTGAAGCGCGCACCGGAGGGGCCCGGCGCAGCACCGGCCACGCTGTGGGGGCGGATCGCGTGCTGGTGGGCTGTCGCCTTCGCCGCGTTGCACTTCTACTGGGCCGTCGGCGGTGACGCCGGGCTGAGCATCTCCGCCGGTCCGCTGGCCACCGAGCGTCCGCTGTGGTTCGTCCTGGCCGGTCTGTGGGGTGTGGGCGCGCTCTGCCTCCTCGGCGCCCTGCTGGCATGGCTGCTCGCCCGCTCCAGGCTCCGGGGCGCTCCCGCGCGGCTGGCAAGGTGGCTGGGGTGGGGCGCCGGTGCCCTCCTGCTGGCCCGTGGCATCGGTGTCGAGGTGCTGTTGCTGACCAACGCCACGCAGCTGGACACCTCCGTGAGCGCGGGGCAGCGGGCCTGGACGCTGGCCCTGTGGAACCCCTGGTTCATCGCCGGGGGCCTGGCCTTCGGCCTCGCGGCCCGCCGGTCCGGCAGGCGCACCGACGCGGAACCGCTCCCGGGGTCCGGACGCTGATCGTTCCTCCTGCCGGACGCCCCGCCTTTCCCGGCCCCGTTTAATCGCGTGAGCAACCCCCACCCCCCATGCGACCATCCCCCCATGGACGCCCCCGCCACCGCCCGCCCCGCCTGGGTCATCGCGCCCGAGCCCGTCGGTTCCGGCGAAGTCGCAGGGCTGTTGCGGGAGTACCTCACCGACGTCGCCGACCGCTGGTACCGGCTCTACCGCGGCCGTGCCGTGACCGCCGCGGAGATAGAGGGCCACCTCGCCGAGGACCCCAGCGACGATCTCGCCCCGCCCACGGGCGTGCTCCTCGTCGCCCGGCATCACGAGGCGGCCGTGGGGTGCGTGGGGCTCCGGTGGCGGGACGAAAAAGTCGTCGAGCTGAAGCGTATGTACGTGCGGCCCGCGCACCGCGGGGCCGGTGGGGCCGCCGCGCTGCTGGCCGCCGCCGAGCAGCTGGGGCGCGAGTGGGGTGCGGAGCGGATCGTCCTCGACACCCGCAAGGACCTGGTCGAGGCGCTGGCGCTGTACGCCCGGCACGGGTACGCGGCCGTGCCCCGCTATAACACCGCCGAGGACGCCCCGTACAGCGAGGTGTGGCTGGGCAAGGCGCTGCGGTGATCACCGGCGGTGCCGCGCGTCGTGATCGCCCCGCATGCCGTTGTGGGGCTGTTCGGCGTCCGAGCCGCACAGTTCGGTGTTGATCTCCCGGACGAGGACGTGCAGATCGGTGGGCCGGTCCGGGGTCCACCAGTCGCCCAGCAGCCTCGCCAGCGACTCCTCGCGCGCCTGGAAGAGCAGGTCCGCGACCCGCCGCCCCTCCTCGGTGAGGACCAGCGGCATTCCCTCGCGCACCGCCAGCCCGCGCGTCTCCAGCTGCTGCGCCGCGTCGGTGACGATCCGCAGGGGGATGTCCACCCGCTCGGCCAGGACCGCCGGTTCGGCGTGCCCGTAGCGCTTGATGCGCAGCAGCATCCAGCTCGCGGCGGGTTTCAGGTCGAACCCGGCCCGGGCGGTGATCTCCTCGTACACCTTGCGCTGTCCCTCGCGGCTGCCGAGCAGGGACAGCGCGCGGGCGACCTCCTCCCGCGAGGAGCGTTCGACGGGGTTGCTGGAGAGGACCTCGCTGGTGTCGGGGGCGGTGACGCTGGCCCGGAGCGGGTCCTCCCGCAGCAGCCAGGCGAGGGCGAAGGCGACGAGCATCGCGGGGACCGCGTACAGGAACACATCGGTGATCGACTGGGAGTAGGCCGCGAGGACGCCCGCCCGCTCCCCGGGCGGCAGCGCGGCCACGGCCCGCGGGTCGGCTTTGAGCTGGTCGGCGGTGATGCCCGCGGGCAGCGGCCGGCCGGCGAGGGCGTCGGTGATGCGGGTCCCGAGCTGGTTGGTGAAGATCGTGCCGAAGACGGAGACGCCGAACGAGGCGCCGATGGACCGGAAGAAGGTGGCGCCGGAGGTGGCGACGCCGAGGTCCTCGTAGCCGACGGAGTTCTGCACGATGAGCACGAGCACCTGCATGACCAGGCCGAGCCCGAAGCCGAACACGAAGAAGTACACGCTCATCTCGCCGGTGCCGCTGTCCGGGGCGAGCTGGTGCAGCAGGAGCAGGCCGATGGCGGTCAGGGCGGTGCCCGCGACGGGGAAGAACTTGTAGCGGCCGGTGCGGCTGACGATCTGCCCGGAGGCGGTCGAGGAGATCAGCATGCCGGCGACCATCGGCAGCATGTGCACGCCGGACATCGTCGGCGAGACGCCGTGGACGACCTGGAGGAACGTCGGCAGGTACGTCATCGAGCCGAACATCGCAAAGCCGATGACGAAACCGATCACGGAGCAGAGTGTGAACGTACGGACCCGGAACAGCTTCAGCGGAAGGACCGGCTCCGCCGCGCGTCGCTCCACCATGACGAACGGGACCAGCAGCACCACGCCCAGCACGCCCAGGCCGATGACCTGCCAGGACGACCAGGGGAACGTGACACCGCCCAGCGAGGTCATCAGCACCAGGCAGGTGGCGATCGACGCGATGAGGAACGTGCCCAGGTAGTCGATGCGGTGCGGGGTGCGGCGGACGGGGACGTGCAGGACGGCGGCGATGACGAGCAGGGCGACGATGCCGATGGGCACGTTGATGTAGAACACCCAGCGCCAGCTGAGGTGGTCCACGAAGAGGCCGCCGAGCAGCGGTCCGAGCACGCTCGTGCCGCCGAACACCGCGCCGAACAGGCCCTGGTAGCGGCCGCGCTCGCGGGGCGGCACGATGTCGCCGACGATCGCCATCGACAGCACCATCAGCCCGCCGCCGCCCAGGCCCTGCACCGCGCGGAAGGCGATGAGCTCGCCCATGTCCTGCGCGATGCCGCACAGGACCGAACCGAGCAGGAAGATGACGATGGCCGCCTGGAAGAGCTTCTTGCGCCCGTACTGGTCACCGAGCTTGCCCCACAGCGGGGTCGCGGCCGTGGAGGCGAGCATGTAGGCGGTGACGACCCAGGACAGGTGGTCCAGGCCGCCGAGGTCGCTGACGATCGTGGGCAGGGCGGTGGAGACGATCGTCTGGTCGAGGGCGGCCAGCAGCATGCCGAGCAGCAGCGCGCCGATCGCGACGATGACGGTGCGCCGGGGCTGCCCCTCACCCGGTACGGGTGCGGGCGCGGCGGCCACGGAGGGGCCCGGGGTGTCGTCCGCCATCGGCGCTCCTGGGTGCGACTCGGGTGCGGCCCGGCCCGGTCGGACCGGGCTGCGGCGCCGGATTCGCCCCTACGGACCTGCCGTACGGGCCGCCCCGTGCCGGGACCTGCCGGCGCCTGGTGTTCCATCGTGGGCCCGATTCGCGCCCGGGGCCCGCCGGGCTAGGCCATTGGCAGCCCGTGTGACGCTCCAGGGCCCCTCTTCCGGGGGTGCCGCGGGCCGGGCGGCAGGGCTTGTGACCTGGGCGTTGGCGTTCATGGCGCCTCTTTTTGTATCGTGAGGAAACAAAGTGGCTCCGCCCGTATTCCCTGACCGGCGGGCGGAGCCGCTTGCCTTTCTCCCGCGCCCAGGAGTCCGCCGATGCCGGCCCACCGCACACCCGTCACCAGCGCCGCGACGACGCTGACCGCCCGCGCCCTCCTGCTGGACATGGACGGGACGATCGTCAACTCCGACGCCGTGGTCGAGCGCTGCTGGCGCCAGTGGGCCGGCGAGCACGGTCTGGACCCCGACGAGGTCATGAAGGTCGTCCACGGCCGACAGGGCTACGCCACCATGGCCGTCCTGCTGCCCGACCGCCCCATGGAGCAGAACCACGCCGACAACCGGCGGATGCTCGCGGCCGAGACCGCCGACGTCGACGGCGTCGTGCCCGTCGCCGGTGCCCCGGCCTTCATGGCCGCCCTCGCCGGCCTCCCGCACGCCCTGGTGACCTCCGCCGACCTCCGCCTGGCCGAGGCCCGCATGGGCGCCGCCGCGCTGCCGATGCCCGCGGTGCGGGTGACGGCCGAGTCCGTCGGCGCCAGCAAGCCGGACCCCGAGGGCTTCCTCAAGGGCGCCGCCCGCCTCGGCTTCGCCCCCGAGGAGTGCGTCGTCTTCGAGGACTCCGAGGCGGGCATCGCGGCCGGCAGGGCCGCGGGCATGCGCGTCGTGGGTGTGGGCCCCCGCGCGGCGGCGCACGCGCCCGACGCGCACGTCGCCGACCTGACGCGGGTGCGCGTCGAGGCGCTGCCCGGCGGCGGCCTGACCCTGCACATCTCCTCCTGATCCGCTTGGCGTGAACCCGCTGGCCACGTGGCTCAATCACCCGGTTGGCACCGGCAGATGACGCGGGGGTGGCCTGCGCCTGTTCTCCAGGACTCAGTAAGGTCTCAAAGAGCCCTTCGCGGGTGACCTGCCGGGCGACTGGAGGAGCGGCGAGGCGTGGCGAACGCACAGAGGAGCGGCCTGGGAAGCCCGCCGGGAGCGGGCCCGCGGACCGGCCTGGCACTGGGAGCTCTGTGGCTCCTCGCCGGCTTGCTGGCCATACGTCAGACCGCCGCGGTGCTGCGGCTCCCGCCCGAGCGGCGGCTGACCGACCTGGAGCGCTGGATCGGCCCGGACGGGGTCCTGCACGTTCGCGGCTCGCTCTACGACACCGACGAATTCACCGGCACCCCCTTCGCGGGGCTGGTGCTCAAACCCCTGACCCGGGCCGCCGAGCAGAGTCTCGGCGTCGTCTGGGCGCTGGGCACCCTGCTGCTCGTCGTCGCCCTCGCCCTCGTCGCCGCCCGCTCCCTGCCCGGGCCGGTCTCCCGCCGCACCGCCCTGCTCGCCGCCCCCGCCGCCATCATCCTGGCGGTGCTGTCGCTGCCCGTCCGCAACACCTTCACCCTCGGCCAGACCAGCATCCTCCCGGTGCTGCTCGTCCTCCTCGGCTGCTGCCTGCCCCGCCTCGCCCACGGCTCCGGCCGCGGCAG
Organism: Streptomyces sp. NPDC046215; assembly: GCF_040646215.1. Lineage (NCBI taxonomy): Bacteria > Bacillati > Actinomycetota > Actinomycetes > Kitasatosporales > Streptomycetaceae > Streptomyces > Streptomyces sp. NPDC046215. Next base: position 43,299 of record NZ_JBEYZW010000033.1, read on the forward strand.
CGGCCTCCTCATCGGGCTCGCGGCGGCGCTCCAGCCCGCCGTGCTCCTCTTCGCCCTGCTGCTCCGGCTGACCGGGCGGCGCCGTGCCGCCGTCTGGACGGGCGTCACCTTCGCGGCCTGCTCGGCGGTGGCCCTCGCGGCCCTACCGGACGACTCGTGGACCTACTGGGTGCACCACGTCGCCGGCGCCGGTCTCGGCGCCGCGCCCGACGGTCTCGCCAACCAGTCCCTGCACGGCCTGCTGCTCCGCCTCGGGCTCCACGGCCCGGCTGAACTGGCCCTCTACGGGGTGCTCGCCGTCACCGTCGCCGTGCTGGGCCTGCGCCGGGCCGCGCGCTACGCCCTGGACGGCCAGCCGCTGCTCGCGACGGCCGTCACCGGCTGTGTCGCCGTCGCGGTCTCGCCCACCGCCTGGCAGCACCAGCTGCTGTGGATCCTGCTCGCCGTCGTCGGCCGGGTCGGCAGGCGCCGCGCCGACCGGCTGGTGTGGCCCGTGCTCGTCGTCCTCGTCATGACGCTGACCAGCGCGGTGCTGATGCCGGACAACCCCGTCCTGCAGCCGATCGGCCGGAACGCCCCGCTGCTCGCGGCCCTGTTCGCGGCCTGCGCGGTGCCGTTCCTCACCCGCGACTCACCGCTGTGGGACCGGCCCGAGCCCACCCCCGTCGCCGAGCCGCGGCCCGGCCGCTTCTCCTGGGTGCCGCTGGTCTCCTTCTGGAAGCGCCCGCTGAGCCGGCCGAACGTCCTGCTGGAGCTGATGCTGATAAGGATCGGCTACTGGGTCTACTCCTTCATCCGCGCCTACGCCCCCGACGAGCGGGCCCTCGCGGAGGCCCACGGCCGGCAGATCATCGGCGTGGAGGAATTCCTGCACATCGACATCGAGCACGGCTTCAACCACTTCGTGTCGACGGTGGGCTGGCTCACCGACAGCATGAATTACTACTACGGCACCTTCCACTTCCTGGTGCCGGTGTCACTGCTGGCCTACCTCTACGTGCGCCGCCCCGGCACCTACCGCTGGGCCCGCACGGCGCTGTCCCTCGCGACGCTGATGGCGCTCGTCGGCTTCTGGCTCTACCCGCTGGCCCCACCGCGGCTGATGCCCGGCCGGGGGTTCATCGACACCGCCAACGGCCCGCAGGACCTCGACAACCCCGACTTCGGGGCGCTGACCGAGCTGTCCAACCAGTACGCGGCCATGCCGTCGCTGCACATCGGCTGGTCGCTGTGGTGCGGCGTCGTGATCGCCGCCGTCGCGCCGAAGCTGTGGATGAGGTGGCTCGGCATGATCTACCCGCTGCTGACCCTCTCCGTGATCATCGGGACCGCCAACCACTACGTGCTGGACGCGGTCGGCGGCGCCGTCGTGGTGGCGTCGGCCTTCGCCATCCAGTACGTGCTCACCGGGCCGGGGCTCCGTGCCCCGGGCGGGCCGCCCGGGCCGCGGAGCCCCGCGGAACCGGCCGTGGAGGACGCGGCCGGCCCCGCTGCGGCACCGGCGCCGTCCAAGGGCTGACGCCCCGGGCGGCCGCCGGTGCCGGGCGGCCGCGTCAGCCGGTCACGGTGATCGGTGTCGCCGGGTCGGTGGTGTTGGTGACCTCGTAGGTGGCGTTGAAGACCGACGTCGCCGCGCTGGTCGGACAGCCGAACCCGCCCTCCACCTTCACCGGGACCGAGGCGTTGGTGACGGTGAGCTTCGAGGGCGCGCCGTTGGTGAACTCCGTGGCGATGTCCGCGGCGGCCGTGGGCGCGCCGGTCACCGTGCAGGTGGCCAGGCCGCTGGTCTTCAGGACGAAGCCGCCGACGGGGACGGTCAGGGTGGCGGTGGAGGGCGAGCCGTGCTGCATGGCCACGCTCCAGGCGCCGGAGGTGACGACGGTCGCGGTCACGCCCGGCAGGCTGGCGGTGCAGGAGGAGTAGGTGGGCGCGTTGATGGGGCTGACGACGGGGCCCGCCGGGTTGTGGTTGCCCGGTGCGGCCGGGACCCGGTTGTTGTCGCTGCCCGCGGTGGGCTGCGAGGTGGAGACCGTGCAGGTGAGGGTCACCGAGCCCGCCTTGAAGGTGGCCTTCCCGACGAGCTTGGCGGCGAAGAAGTGCCCCGCCGGGGAGACGGTGGTGGAGCCCGCGGCGAGCGGGGCGCCGGGCTGGGCCGATGCCCCGGGGCCGGTCAGGGTGAGGGCGGCGGTGCAGGCCAGCCCCGCGCCGGAGGCGAGCAGGGCACGCGTACGGAGGCTGCGAGAGCGCATGGGATCTCCTTGTGTGGGAGGTGAGCGGTGCCGATCCGTGGGGGTCGCGGATCGTCCATGGGGGGATGTGGAGGCGCGGTCAGCACCGGGCCCGGGCGGCGGCCCGGGGAAGGCGGGGGCGGTTCGTGTCCGCGTGCGCCTGTCCGTAGGGCCGGGCCCGTGCGGGGCCCGCGGGCCCGCGCCGTGGTGGTTCCTCGGGCCGGACGCCCGCCTGTTCGTCCTGCCGGCGGTGCGTCCGGCCGTCGGCCTTGTCGGTTGGTGCGTTCGGTGCGGCCGGGGGCGACCGGTGTGCCCGGTCGCCGTCCGCCGGTGCGTCCGCCGGTGCGTCCGGCCGTCGGCCGGCCGGTTCGCGCCGACCGGTTGGTTCGCGCCGAGCGGTTGTTCGCGCCGAGCGGCTGGTTCGTGCCGACCGGCTGACGAACCGTCGGTCGGGCCGGTGGCCGGTCCGTGCGTCCACCGGTCCGTGCGTCCGGTGGTCCGTGCGTCCCGGTGGTCCGTCCATCGGCTGCCCGCCGGCCCGTTCGGCCGTCCGGCAGCCCGTAGGCCGGGCCGACCGGTGGTGCCGGCCGGCTGACGGCCTGTCGGCCGCCGGATCGGTGGCCGGTCCGTGCGGCCGGAAGACCGCCGGCCGGACCGGCCGTCGTGGCTTCGTTCCTCCGTGACCGGCCCGGGTCGGTCACGGCCCGGCGTCCGGCCGGGTCGTGCGGGGGATCCGCCCCGGCTCCGGTCCCGTCAGGGGCCGGGCGCGGGCCGGGGGCCCGGGTCCGGCGCGGAGCCGGGACGGGCGACGGTGTCGGATTCGAGGGTGTCGGATTCGGGGGTGTCCGCCCCGGAGCCGGGAGGGGCTCCGAAGTCGGCCGGGACGGCCGCGGGTGCGCCGCCGGCAGCGGCGCCCGGACCGTCACCGCCGTCCGGCGCCCCCAAGGGCGCCCGCGGCTGCCAGGCGAAGATCATGGCGCCGCCGACGACGCCGAGCAGGGTGCCGATCAGGAACCCGCCGAGGTTCGACATGACCAGCGCCGCCGCGGCGATCATGACGGTGAGGACTCCGGCGAGGCCCCGGTACTGCGGTGCGAACCAGGCCGTCAGACCCATCAGGATCATGACCAGGCCCATGAGGACCGACGGGATGCCCGCGATCCCCTGGTGGAGCATGACCTTCAGCGGTGCGAGCGGGATGGCGCAGATCTCCGCGCCGGCGAGGACGGTGGCCAGGCCGCCCCAGAAGGGGCGCCCCTTGCGCCACTGCCGCCACGCCGCCCAGGGGCGGCGGCGCGGGCTGCCGGACTCGGTGCCGGCCGCCACGTCAGAAGCACTCCTGCTTACCCTTGTTGATCTTCATGCTGAGACCGGCCAGCTTGAACGTTCCCGCGTTGGTCGCCCAGGCGACCTGCTGGAGGTCGGTGATGTACACGCGGTCGGCCTGCTGGGCGAAGAGGTCTTGCAGGCCCTGGGCGGACTCCGGCCCCTTGTCCAGGGTGGAGGCGTCCCGGCCGATCTCGATGTTGGAGAACTCGGCGTCACCCGCGAGCTGGGTGGCGTCCACGAAGAGGTCGGTGGCCTTGACGGGCTTGCTGCCGCCGCCGGCCTTGAGGTTCAGCGAGATGTCACCGATGACGGGCAGGTGCGTCACCACGGACTGGCAGAGCTTCTTCAGCTCGGCTTCCTTGATCGCGGTGACGGCGACGGGCAGCAGGTCGCCGCGGGCGTTGGTGTCCACGCTGCCGTACTGCGCGAACCCCTTGCCCTCCAGACTGGCGGCGGAGACCTTGAACTGCTGCCCGGACACGGCGAACGAGGCGGCCAGCGCCCCTTCGGCGAGCGCGATGGCCAGACCGGCCGTGACCGCGAATCCCGGCACGGCCAGCACGGCGAACTTCCGCCACCTGACGCGTCCCGTCACTTGTCTGCCCTGAGCGTCCTTCATGCTGGTTGCCCCCTCGGAGAGCGTGGAGAGCCTGCGATGGTGGCGGGCCTTTGAGTTCGTGCGCGGCCGGCACGGGCGCCACCCGCGCCGGGCGCGGGCGTGCAACGGGCGTGCGACGTGTATACGAACGTGCCGACCCGGAAGGTGTACCCGAGAGTAAGTCCGCCGAAGGCCGTGGGCAAGGTGCCGGTACGGACCTATTCCCGTACTGCGCAAGGGAATTGACGAAACGTCATTTACGTATAGCGCACCCGCAGTTCCTTGATCCCGTTCAGCCAGGCCGACCGCAGCCGCCGGGGCTCGCCCGCCGCCCGGATGCCCGGCACGGTGTCCGCTATCGCGTGGAAGACGAGGTCGATCTCCAGGGTGGCGAGGGACTTGCCGAGGCAGAAGTGCGGGCCGCCGCCGCCGAAGCCGAGGTGGGGATTGGGGTCGCGCGTGATGTCGAAGGCGTCGGGGCGCGCGAAGACCTCCGGGTCGTGGTTGGCCGAGGCGTAGAAGAGCCCCACGCGCTGGCCCGCCCGCACGGGGACGCCGCCCAGCTCGGTGTCCTCGGTGGCCGTGCGCTGGAAGGAGACCACCGGCGTCGCCCACCGGACGATCTCCTCGGCCGCCGTGGCCGGGCGCTCGGACCGGTAGAGCTCCCACTGCTCGGGGTGGGTGAGGAAGGCGTGCATGCCGTGGCTGATGGCGTTGCGGGTGGTCTCGTTGCCGGCCACGGCGAGCAGCAGGACGAAGAAGCCGAACTCGTCGGAGCCGAGGTTGCCCTCGTCCTCGGCGGCCACCAGGCGGCTGACGATGTCCCGCGCGGGACATTCCTTGCGCTCGGCGGCCAGATTCATCGCGTAGGAGATGAGCTCGGCCGCGGCCAGGGTGCCGGCTTCCCGGGTGACGGCGAGCTCGGGGTCGTCGTACGCGATCATCTTGTTGGACCAGTCGAAGATCCGCGCCCGGTCCTCCTGGGGGACGCCGATGAGCTCGGCTATGGCCTGGAGGGGCAGCTCGCAGGCGATGTCGGTGACGAAGTCGCCGCTGCCGCGGTCCCGGGCGGCCGCCACGATCGCCTCCGCGCGGGTGCGCAGGGCGCTCTCCAGGGCCCGGATCGAGCGCGGGGTGAAGCCGCGCTGCACGATCTGGCGGACCCGGGTGTGCTCGGGCGGGTCCATGTTGAGCATGATCAGCCGCTGGGCGTCGATCTCCTCGCGCCCGATGTGCTCGTTGAAGCGGATGATCGAGGTGTTGGCCGCGGCCGAGAAGACCTCGGGCCGGGTGGACACCTCCTTCACGTCCGCGTGGCGGGTGACGGCCCAGTAGCCGTCGTCGTCGAAGCCCGCGATGCCGTGCGGCTGGGCGTTCCACCACACCGGCGCGGTCCGCCGCAGCGCCGCGAACTCCGGGAGGGGCACCCGCTGCCGGTAGAGGTCGGGGTCGGTGAGGTCGAAGCCGTCGGGCAGCGCTGGACAGGGCATCGGCCCCTCCATGTCTGATGGACCGTCAGATACGCCCGAAGGTAGTGACGGCGCACCGGGGCGGCAAGGGAGGCGACGCCATCTGTTGCGCACGCGGCCCGTGCGCGACCCTTGCGTACCGGGGGCCGCAGTCATAAGACTGCGGGCGGAAGTAGAACGCGTATCAGTAACGGCTGCCGGCGCGGTGCGTCGGCATCGCGCGTCAGGTGTCGGTACGGCGGGGGACCGCCCGTTGTCAGGAGCCGTCCCCCGGACCCCAGGGGAAGACACAGCGCGCCGCGGGCGCCGGGACGTCCGCGGCTGCCACGAGAGGACGAGCCATGGCCGCGGAACCCGTCATCGTCGAAGCCGTACGCACCCCCATCGGCAAGCGCGGAGGCGCGCTCGCCAATCTCCACCCCGCCTACCTGCTGGGCGAGACCTACCGGGAGATCCTCGCCCGCACCGGCATCCAGCCCGACTGCGTCGAGCAGATCGTCGGCGGCACGGTCACCCACGCCGGCGAGCAGTCGATGAACCCGGCGCGCACGGCCTGGCTCGCCATGGGCCTGCCCTACGAGACCGCCGCCACCACCGTGGACTGCCAGTGCGGCTCCTCCCAGCAGGCCAACCACCTCGTCGCCAACATGGTCGCGGGCGGCGTCATCGACATCGGCATCGGCTGCGGCGTCGAGGCCATGTCCCGGGTGCCGCTGGGCAGCGGCTCCAAGCACGGGCCCGGCAAGCCCTTCCCCGACGAGTGGAACGTGGACCTGCCCAACCAGTTCGAGGCCGCCGAGCGCATCGCCCGCAAACGCGGCCTGACCCGCGAGGACGTCGACGCCTTCGGCCTGCTCTCCCAGGAGCGGGCGGCCCGGGCCTGGGCCGAGGAACGCTTCAAGCGGGAGATCTTCGCCGTCCAGGTGCCCACCACCGAGGAGGAGCAGTTCGCCGGGCAGGGCATGTGGCGGCTCGTCGACCGCGACGAAGGGCTGCGGGACACCAGCATGGAGGCGCTCGCCGGGCTCAAGCCCGTGATGCCCACCGCCGTCCACACCGCCGGCAACTCCTCCCAGATATCCGACGGCGCCAGCGCCCTGATGTGGGCCTCCAAGCGGATGGCCCGCGCCCTCAAGCTGCGCCCCCGGGCCCGGATCGCCGCCCAGGCGCTCGTCGGCGCCGACCCGCACTTCCACCTCGACGGGCCGATCGACGCGACGCGGGCCGTGCTCGGCAAGGCCGGGATGTCGCTCAAGGACATCGACGTGGTGGAGATCAACGAGGCGTTCGCCTCCGTGGTGCTCTCCTGGGCCCGGGTCTTCGAGCAGGATCTGGAGAAGGTCAACGTCAACGGCGGCGCGATAGCGCTCGGCCACCCCGTGGGCGCCACCGGCGCCCGGCTGATCACCACGGCCCTGCACGAGCTGGAGCGGACGGACAAGGAGTTCGCGCTGATCACGATGTGCGCGGGCGGCGGGCTGGCGACGGGAACGATCATCCAGCGGCTGTAGGGCGTCCCTCCCGCGCGTCCTGTGCCTCCTCGAACTCCACCGGCGCGTCGAAGGCCGCCCGGCGGGTGGCCCGGCGCAGGGCCCCCAGGACCGTGGGCCCCAGCGCCAGCGTGGCCACGACGGTGAGGACCGCCCGGGGCAGGTCCCAGCCGAGCGACGTCGCCAGACAATAGGCGACGAAGCGGGCGAGGTTCTCCGGCAGCGGGTCACCGGGGACGAAGGACACCCCGGTGGCCAGCGCGCCGATGTAGGGCCAGCCCTGGAGGTTCATCACCGTGCCGTACAGGAGGGAGGCCACCGCCCCGTAGCCGGCCAGGAGCAGCAGCTCGCGGCGGCCCCGGAGGCGGTCCGGGCCCGGCAGCAGGCCCGCACCCATCGCGACCCAGCCCATCGACAGCATCTGGAACGGCATCCACGGCCCGACCCCGCCCGTCAGCAGCGCCGACGCGAACATCGACACCGAGCCGAGGACGAACCCGAAGCCCGGCCCGAGGACCCGGCCCGAGAGGACCATCAGGAAGAACATCGGCTCGATGCCGGCCGTCCCCGCCCCCAGCGGCCGCAGGGCCGCGCCCGCCGCCGCCAGCACGCCGAGCATCGCGACGGCCTTGGCGTCCAGGCCGGTGTCGGCGATCGTCGCGACGACGACCGCGAGGAGCAGCGGCAGCAGCGCCGCGAACAGCCAGGGCGCGTCCTTGGAGTGCGCGAGCCCGGACGCGGAGTCGGCGAGCAGGGGCCAGCCGAAGGCGGCTACGCCTATGGCGGAGACCAGGGTGAGCGCGGCCACCGACCGCGGCCCGAGGCGGACGGCCCGCGCCTGGCGGTCGGGGACGGGTTCGCGGGGCGTGCGGGGGCCCGGTTGTGCGGGGTCGTGGACGGAGGGTCGCTGTGCCGGGTCCGGGCCGGTGCCCTCTGCGCGGGGTGTGCCGGGGTCCGGCGGGGGGTGTCGCGTCATGCCGTCGCCTCCGGTGCTTCCAGCGTCGCCCTGACCTGCGGGACCGTCAGCCACGGCAGCGGGGCGAGGACCTTGGCGACCTGAGGGGCGAAGGCCGGGGAGGCGACCACCACCTCGGCGGTCGGGCCGTCCGCGACGATCTCCCCGTCGGCGATGACGACGACCCGGTGTGCCAGCTCCGCCGCCAGCTCCACGTCGTGCGTGGCCAGGACGATCGCGTGGCCCCCGGCGGCCAGTCCCCGAAGGATCTCGACCAGGCGGGCCTTGGCCGCGTAGTCCAGGCCGCGCGTCGGCTCGTCCAGGAGGATCAGCGGCGGACGGGCCGTCAGCACGAGGGCCAGGGCGAGCGCCAGGCGCTGGCCCTCGGACAGGTCGCGGGGGTGCGTCGTGTCGCGGACGTCCGGGAGCAGGCCGGAGACCAGCGCCCGGCAGGTGCCCGGCGCGGCGGAGGCGTCCTTGTCGGCCTGCGCGCACTCCTGCGCGACCGTGTCCGCGTACAGCAGGTCGCGCGGGTCCTGCGGCACCAGGCCCACGTGGCGCAGGAGCTCCGCCGGGGCGGTGGACCGCGGCGGCACCCCGCCGACGCGCGCCGAGCCGGCGGCCGGCGCGTGCATGCCGACGAGCGTCCGCAGCAGCGTGGACTTGCCCGCGCCGTTGCGGCCCATCAGCGCGACCGTCTCCCCGGCCCGCACCGTCAGCTCCGCCTCGCGCAGCGCGACGACGCGGCCGTGCCGGACGGTGAGCCCCCGCACCTCGGCGGCCGGCGGGGCGCCCGCCGGGGACCCGGCCCCGCCCGCGCGCACCGCCCTGCGCAGCAGCCCGCCCGCGCGGGGCCGGGGTTCGGGCGCCGGGGCCGCCGTCCCGGTCCGGGCGGGGGCGGGCAGGGCCGCCAGCCGCTCCCGCAGCGGGGCCGCCTTGCGGCGCGCGTCCCGCACGGACAGCGGCAGCGGCGACCACCCGGCGAGGCGGCCGAGCGCGACCACCGGCGGGTGGACGGGCGACACGGCCATGATCTCGGCGGGGTCGCCGACGACCGGGGCGGCCCCCGGGGCGGGCAGCAGGATCACCTGGTCCGCGTACTGCACGACCCGCTCCAGCCGGTGTTCGGCCATCAGCACCGTGGTCCCCAGGTCGTGGACCAGCCGCTGGAGCACGGCCAGCACCTCCTCGGCCGCGCCCGGGTCGAGCGCGGACGTCGGCTCGTCCAGGACCAGTACCCGGGGGTGGGTCGTCAGCACCGAACCGATGGCGACGCGCTGCTGCTGCCCGCCGGAGAGGGTGGCGATGGGCCGCTCCCGCAGTTCGGCGAGGCCCAGCAGGTCGAGGGTCTCCTCGACCCGGCGCCGCATCACGTCCGGGGCCAGGCCCAGGGACTCCATGCCGTAGGCCAGCTCGTCCTCGACGGTGTCGGTGACGAAATGGGCGAGCGGGTCCTGCCCGACGGTCCCGACGACGTCGGAGAGTTCACGCGGCTTGTGGGTGCGGGTGTCGCGCCCGGCGACGGTGACCCGGCCGTGCAGGGTGCCGCCGGTGAAGTGCGGCACGAGGCCGCTGACGGTGCCCAGGAGAGTCGACTTGCCGACACCGGACGGGCCCACCAGCAGGCAGAGCTCGCCCTCGGGCACGGTGAGGTCGACCCCGCCGAGTGCGCGCACGGCGCCGCCGCCGTCGGTGTCCTGGTAGGTGACCGACACCTGCTCGAACCGGATCACTGCGGGGCCTCCTTACGGCCGGGCTCGCGGCCCGGGGGAGAGGTGGGGTGCGGGGCGGTTCCGCCGGGGGCCCTGCGGGCCGGCGCGTCCGTGGGGGCAGGGGCTGCCTCCGGGCCGGTGCCGGGGCCGGTGCAGGGCGTGCGGTCGCGGCCGTCCGGGGCAGGGGTGTCGCCCGGCCGGGCGGGGGCTGCCTCCGGGGCGGCGCCGGACGAGCGACCCGTGGAGGCATGCGCGCCGCCTTCCGGTCCCGGGCCGGGGCCGGGGGCCGTGGACGGGGTGCGGCCCGTTCCCGTACTGCGGCGGGGTTCCGTTGCCGGGGCCGGCGCCCCACCGGGCGCCGGCGGGGCGGGGCTGGTGGGGGCGGTGGGTGTGCTCCGTCGGTCACCGGGGGCGAGGGCGGGGCCCGTTCCTGTGCTGTGGCGGGGTTCCGCTGTGGGGGTCGGCTGCTCGTCGGGTGCCGGCGGGGCGGGGCTCGTGAAGGCCGTGGGCGCCCCTTGGTCACCCGGGGTGCGGGTGGGTCCTGTCCCCGTGCCGTGGTGCGACACGGCTGTCGGGGTCGGGCTGGTGGAGGCCGTGGGAGCGCTCCCTCGGTCGTCCGGGGTGAGGGCGGGGCCCGTTCGGCGGGGCGTCGTCGGGGCCGGCCGCCCGCCGGGCCGCGGTGGGGCCGGGGACGCGAAGGCCGGGACCAGGCCCAGCAGGAGGGACGCCGCCGGCCACAGCGGCAGGTCCGGTGCCGTCAGCGGGACCGCCGGGGGGTGCAGGGCCGCCGGCGCGTAGGAGTTCGCCCAGATCATCAGGGCCGCCACCGCCACGCCCGAGGCCGAGACGAGCCAGGCCCGGGCGTCCCAGCGGTCCGGGCGGTAGCGGGTGCGGACCGAGCGGCGGCCGCCCAGCCACAGGCCCGCGAGCGCGGCGGCGAGCCCGCCGGCCAGGACCGTCAGGCCGTAGCCCGCGCCCTCGTCGGCCAGCAGGCCGTACGTTCCCGCGCAGACGCCCAGCAGCCCGCCGAGCGTCAGCGCCGTCGTGGTGTGCCGCACGGCGGGCGGCACCTGCGCGGTCCGGCCGTACCCGCGCGCGTCCATGGCCGCCGCCAGCGCCACGGACCGCTCCAGCGCCCCCTCCAGGACCGGCAGCCCCACCTGGAGCAGGGCCTTCAGGCCCCGGTCGGAGCGGCCGCGCAGCCGCCGCGCGGCGCGCAGCCGCTGGACGTCCGCGACGAGGTTCGGCGCGAACGTCATCGCGACGACGATCGCCACGCCCGCCTCGTACAGGGCGCCCGGCAGGGACTTCAGCAGCCGGGCCGGGTTGGCGAGGGCGTTCGCCGCGCCGACGCAGATCAGCAGCGCGGCCAGCTTCAGCCCGTCGTACAGGGCGAAGAGCAGCCCCTCGGCCGTCACCCGGCCGCCCAGGCGCACCCCCTTCGCCCAGTCGGGCAGCGGCACCTCCGGCAGGGTGACCAGGGTGTGGGTGCCCGGGATCGGCGACCCGAGCACGACCGCGAAGACGAGCCTGATGGTGATCACGGCCAGTCCGAGCTTGAGGAACGCCCCGTAGGAGCGCGCCCACGGCGCGTCCGTGCGCCGGGCCGCCACGACGTATCCGGCCACGCCGACCAGCAGCCCCAGCAGCAGCGGGTTGGTGGTGCGCGACGCGGCGGTGGCCAGCCCCAGCGCCCACACCCACCAGGCGCCCGCGTGCAGCGCGGACGCCCGCGCGGTGACGGGCGCGGTGCTCGGGCCGCCGGGGCGCGGCGGCGGGTTCCTGTCGCTCATCCGCGGCGGCGGCGCGCCTGCCACGCGGCGGCGGCACCGAGGGCGACCACGGCGGCGACACCGCCGATCAGACCGGCCGAGGGCACGCCGTCACCGCCGTCGTCCTTCCGTTCGTCCTTGCCGCCGTCCCCGGCGGAGGCGGTCTGCCCGCTCTTCTTCCCGGCGACCTGCTCGCCGCAGCCCGACTTCGGGTAGCCGGCGATGGCGCACAGCAGCGCGGCGGAGTCGTACCGCAGGGGCTTCGCGACGGCCGCGAGCGCCTCCGCTGCGCTCGCGTCGCCGCCGACCCGCGCGCATGCCGTGCGGGGCGCGGGCGGGGTCTCACCCTCGGGGGCGTCGGCGGCCGTGCCGAAGTCCAGGACGACCGCGATCCGCTTGCGGCCGTCCTCGGCGGGGGTGCCGGCGCACACCGCGCCGAAGTCCGCCGCGGCGCGCGGCTTCGCGGCGTCCCGGGAGTCCTCGCTGACGGCGAACCGGAAGCCGACGGTGTCCCCGTCGCCGGGCCGCGCCGTGGACGGGCCCTGCGTGGCGTACGCCCAGCCGCTGCCGGTGGCGTCCCAGAACGACCAGTACCGGTACCCGGCCGCCTGCGCGGGGGCCGCGCCCAGCCCGGCGAGGACCCCGGCGAGGAGCAGCGCCCCGAGGGCGCGCGCGCCGCGGCGGACCGTCACAGCTGCTTCTTCTTCCGGCCGCTGATCAGGAAGCCGGCGCCGATGCTGGCGACGAAGAAGACGCCGACGATCCACCAGACGCTGACGCCCTTGTCGTCGTCCTTCTTCTCCTCGTCCTTCTGCTCCGCCGAGGAGGCGGACTCCGGCTTCGGGCCCATCGCGTTCAGCTGGGCGACCAGGTCGGTGCCGGCGAAGTCGCGCGGGTCGGCGCCGGTGGCGTGGGCGGCGAGGATGAGCTTGGCGACGCGGCCGGGGTGGTTCTTCGCCCAGTCGGCGGTGCCGCTCTCCTTGGACCGCAGCCACGTCAGCGGCTTCTCGGCGGCCTCGCGGTGGCCGCCCGCGGCGAGGGCGACGACGGCGTCGGCGGTGTTGCCCTGGTCGGGCTTGGCCGGGGCGCCGGGCATGGACGGCACGAGGTAGCCGCCGTTCTTGGCGAGCGCCTCGGAGAGGTACCCGTCGACGGCCTCGGCCGCCGCGGCGGCGTCCTTCGGCTTCGCCTTGTCGTCGGCAGCGCAGTCCAGCGGCTTCAGGGGCTGGTCCGCGCCCTTCTTCGGCGGCTCGACGAGGAAGCCCTTGCCGCGCGTGGCCAGGCCCGCGGCGGCGCTGGCGAGGTTGTCGGCGCGCAGCCCGCTCTTGTCGTCCTTCAGGAAGGAGAAACCGCCGCGCTCCCCTTCCTTCGCGTCGCAGCCGAGCTGGAACGTCAGCAGCGTGGCCACCGGGTCCTTGCCGCCCTTCGCGGCGACCTTGGCCGGGTCCTGCCCGGTGGCGGCGAACGCGCCGAGGGCGATGGAGGTGGAGTTCGCGTCGCTGGGGCTGCCGGGCTGGTAGCCCCAGCCGCCGTCGTCGTTCTGGTGCGCCTTGAGCCAGTCGAGGCCCTTCGTCACCTGCTCGGACCGGCCGCCGGCCGCCGCGAGGCCCTGGACGGCCGCGGCGGTCTGGTCGGTGAACTCCTTCTGGGTGTCGCACGCCTTGGCGGGGTCGGCCCGGAAGCCGGGGAAACCGCCGTCCGCGCACTGCTGGCCGGTGAGCCAGTCGACGGCCTCCTTGGCGGGGGAGACGCCGACGGCGCTCTGCGCCACGAAGGTCAGGGACTGCCGGAAGACGCCGTCGAACTTGGGGTCCTCGGTGCCGTACAGGCCGGGGGCGGCCGGCGACGGGGAGGCGTCGGCGAACGCGGCGGGCGCCATGGCCGTGCTCAGGACGGCGGCGGTGGCCAGGGCCACGGCGCCGCGGCGCGCGTGGACGGCGAGGGAGGGGGCCATGGGGTCGGTGCCTCTCGGTGGGTCGCTGCGGGGGTCGGCGGGCGGACGGGTACGGACTGTGCCACCGCGCACGGCCGCCCCTCCGCGCGTTCCGCGCGGTGGCACCGGGCCCGGCTCCGTATACCTCGACGGTGCCGTGGGGCCGGGCACCGCCGAGGGGCGGCGCGACCGGCTCCGGAAAGCCTTGCCGCCAGGGCGCGGGTGGTCCGGCTCGTACGGTCCGCACGGGCGCGGCCGTCGTCACGGTTGCGGGTCAGCGCCGGATTCCCACCGGCTTTCCCCGTTCCGAGGCGGGATGAAGTTGTCACGGACACTTTAACCGGCGGCTTATGGGTGGCTCATACCGCCACGATTGCGACGGTATGAGGGGGGGCTTCGGCCTCCGGCGGGGCCGCTCTGTCCGGCGGGGGCCTCACGGGACGGGGCCGCCTCGGCCGCGCGGTCCGGCGGCGGGTGCCCGGCCGGGGGCACCCGCCCCCGCCCCGCGTCACCCGGCCCCGGCGGCCAGGGCGCGGGCCCGTGCGCCCGTCGGCCGCGGTCAACTGCCCGTTCGGCCCGGGTGGCCCGGGCCCTGTCGCGCCCGGCGAGTGGTGCCGGGCCGGGCGGGCGATGGGGCGTCACGGGCGCTGCCCCGACACGACCGTGCGCGTCGGCCGGCGGCGGGTGCCTGTCGTGACCGGTGAGGGTGATCGTCGCGGTCGAAGCGCGGGCGTCTGCCGGCCGCGGTCGGGTGCCCGTTCCGGCCGGGCCCGGCGCGTGCGAGGCGGGCGGCCGTGGGCCGGTGCTGCGGGTCGTGGGACGTCCGCCCCGGCGCCGTCGAGACGCGCCGGGCCGGCGGTGGCCGCTCCCGCCCCATGGCGTCCGGGCCGGTGGCCAAGGGCCCGGGCGTCGGCCGGCCGCGGCCGCCCGGCCCACTCCCGCACGGCCGTGCGCTCCGCGCCCCCGCCCGCCGCCCCCCATTGCCCCCGGCCACGGGAACTGGTACCAGTTCTGATGCAGCGTCAGATGTGGCGCACCCGCGGCGGAGCCGGAAGGCGGCGAGTCATGGCTGAACTCATCGAGTACGGGCAGCTCTTCATCGGCGGCGCGTTCACCGAGCCCGCCGGGCGGGACACCATCGACGTCGTCTCCCCGCACACCGAGGCCGTCATCGGGCGCGTCCCGCACGCCTGCCGCGAGGACGTCGACCGGGCCGTCGCCGCCGCCCGCACCTCCTTCGACTCCGGCGTCTGGGCCGAGCGGCCCCTCGCCGAGCGGATCGAGGTCGTCACTCGGATCAAGGACGGTATCGCCGCCCGCCACGAGGAGATCGCCGAGGTCATCTCCGCCCAGAACGGCTCCCCCTACTCCTGGAGCGTCCTCGCCCAGGCGCTCGGCGCGATGATGGTCTGGGACAGTGCCGTCGCCGTCGCGCGCGGCATCCCCTTCGAGGAGCGGCGGGCCGGGGTCCTCGGACCGCTGCTCGTGCGGCGCGAGCCCGTCGGCGTGGTGGCGGCCGTCGCGCCGTGGAACGTGCCGCAGTTCGTCGCGGCCGCCAAGCTCGCCCCCGCCCTGCTGGCCGGCTGCTCGGTGGTGCTCAAGCCCGCGCCGGAGACGCCGCTGGACGCTTACCTGCTCGCCGAGATCGCCGCGGAGGCCGGGCTGCCGGCGGGGGTGCTCTCGATCCTGCCCGCCGGCCGGGAGGTCAGCGAGTACCTCGTCGGCCACCCCGGCGTCGACAAGGTCTCCTTCACCGGCTCCGTCGCCGCGGGCCGGCGCGTCATGGAGGTCGCCGCCCGCCACCTCACCCGCGTCACCCTGGAGCTGGGCGGCAAGTCCGCGGCGATCGTCCTGCCGGACGCCGACCTCGACGCGGCCGTCGCCGGCATCGTGCCCAGCGCCTGGATGAACAACGGGCAGGCATGCGTCGCCCAGACCCGCATCCTCGCCCCGCGTGCCCACTACGGCGAGCTGGCCGAGCGGTTCGCCGCGGCCGCCGCCGCCCTCGTCGTCGGCGACCCCCTCGACCCCGCCACCCAGGTCGGCCCGCTCGTCGCCGAGCGCCAGCGGCGCCGGTCGCTGGAGTACATCGCGCTCGGGCAGCGCGAGGGGGCGAAGGTGCTGGCCGGCGGCGGTAGGCCGGCCGGGCGGGAGACGGGGTGGTACGTGGAGCCCACCCTCTTCGGCGAGGTCACCAACACCATGCGCATCGCCCGCGAGGAGATCTTCGGCCCCGTCATCTGCCTGCTGCCCTACGACGACGAGGAGGAAGCCGTCCGCATCGCCGACGACTCCGACTACGGGCTCTCCGGCAGCGTCTGGACGGCCGACGTCGAGCACGGCATCGACATCGCGCGCCGGGTGCGCACCGGCACGTACAGCGTGAACACCTTCAGCCTCGACATGCTCGGCCCCTTCGGCGGCTACAAGAACTCCGGCCTCGGCCGGGAGTTCGGGCCCGAGGGCTTCGCCGAGTACCAGGAACACAAGATGATCCACCTGCCCGCCGGGCACGGGGAGCGCTGATGGGCGAGCGCTGGCGGGTGGAGGTCGACCGGGGCGTGTGCGTCGGCTCCGGACTCTGCGCGGGCACCGCTCCCGGGGCGTTCCGGCTCGACACCGCCCGGCAGTCCCACCCGACCGACCCGGAGGCCGAGGCGTCCGGGGCCGTGCTCGCCGCCGCGGAGAGCTGCCCCGTCGAGGCCATCACCGTCCGTGCCCTCGACAGCGGCGCCGCGATCTTCCCACCCGACGAGCCCGACGAGCCCCACCCGCGGTAGCCGACCGGTTGTTACTCGTGCGTTCCTCATAGCGGGTTCATGGCAGTTGTGACTGTCCCCTCCCGGCGGCGGCATGGAACCTTCATGTCGTCACCGGCCGAGGGGGAGCGATGAACAAGGGGTACGCCGTCTACTGCGACGCGGACCGGCAGTTCTACGACGCCCCGCACCGGCTGCCGTCCGACGGCGACGGCCCGACCGCCCTCTACCCGTCGGCCCGCCGCCCGGCACCCGCCGGCTGGCAGCGTCACCGGACCGGCGACTGGCTGGCCTTCCGCCCCCTCGACGCCGCACTGCCCGACCAGGGCTGGAAGATCCACGTCTCGGCCTGCCTGGACAACGCCGAACGGATCCTCGCCGCCGTCCGCGACTACTGCGAGCCCCGGCGCGTCGCCTTCAAGTGCGTCCCGAGCCCCTATCTCCTGCACACCCGCAACGCCAAGTACGCCGACCGGGGCGGCAGCGGGAAGTTCATCACCGTCTACCCCGGCGACGACGAGCAGTGCCGCGCCGTCGCCGAGGACCTCGCCGCACTCCTGGCCGGGGAGCAGGGCCCGTACATCCTCACCGACCTGCGCTGGGGCGACGGGCCGGTGTACGTGCGCTACGGCAGCTTCACCCTGCGGCACTGCTACGACGACAAGGGCGAGCTGTGCCCGGCCGTCGAGAACGCCGACGGGGTGCTCGTCCCCGACCGCCGCGACCCCGCCTTCCACGTCCCGCCCTGGCTGACCCCGCCCGGCTTCCTCGCCCCGCACCTCGCCGCCCGCTCGGCGACGAAGGTCAGCGGCATCCCGTACCGCATCGACCGGGCCCTGCACTTCTCCAACGGCGGCGGCGTGTACGTCGGCACCGATCTGCGCACGGACCGGCAGGTCGTCCTCAAGGAAGGCCGCCCGCACGCGGGCCTGGCCGCCGACGGCGCCGACGCGGTAACCCGCCTCCAGCGCGAACGAGACGCCCTCGAACGGCTGTCGGGGCTGCCGTACACCCCCGAGGTGCACGACTACATCACCCTCGGCGACCACCACTTCCTGGTGCTGGAGTTCGTCGAAGGCCGCCCGCTGAACACCTTCTTCGCCCGGCACCACCCCCTCGTCGACCCGGACCCGGGACCCGAGCGCCTCGCCGCGTACACCGAGTGGGCGACGCGGCTGTACCGCCTCGTCGAGGAGGCCGTCGACGCCGTCCACGCCCGCGGCGTCGTCTTCAACGACCTGCACCTGTTCAACATCATGGTCGCCGAGGACGAGCGGTCCGTCGTCCTCCTCGACTTCGAGGCCGCCGCGCACATCGACGAGGGCCGCCGCCAGACCATCGCCAACCCCGGCTTCGTCGCCCCGCCCGACCGCACCGGCTTCGACGTCGACCGCTACGCCCTGGCCTGTCTGCGCATCGCCCTCTTCCTGCCGCTGACCAGCCTGTTCGCCGTCGACCGGCAGAAGGCGGCCCACCTGGCGGAGATCGCCGCGGACCAGTTCCCGGTGCCGCCCGGCTACTTCGACGAAGCGGTCACGGAAATCGTCCACGGGCCGCAGGGGCGGGGGGTCGCGGCCCGTGGCGCGGTGGGTGCGGGGGGCGCGGGGGGCGCGCCGGGGACCGCACCCGCACCCACCGGTTCGGCTGACAGGTACCTGCCCGTCGACCTCGCGGACTGGCCGCGCAGCCGGGACTCCCTGACCGCGGCCCTCCTCGCCGCCGCGACCCCGCACCGCGAGGACCGCTTCTTCCCCGGCGACATCGCCCAGTTCGCCGGCCCCGGCGGCGGCGCCTGCTTCGGCTACGGCACGGCCGGGGTGCTCCACGCCCTCGCCGCCACGGGCGGCCGCGCCCACTGCGCCGAGGGCGAGGAATGGCTGCTGCGCCACACCAAGAGCCCCGCCTCCGGCACCCCGCTCGGCTTCTACGACGGGCTCGCCGGCATCGCCTGGGTCCTGGACTCCCTCGGCCACCGCACCCGCGCCCTGGAACTCGCCGAGACCATCACCGCCCAGAACTGGGAGCACATCGCCCCCGACCTGCACAGCGGCCTCGCCGGCATCGGTCTCGCCCTCGACTCCCTGGCCGTCACCACCGGCGAGAGCGCCCTGCACGACGCGGCCCTGCGCTGCGCCCAGCTCGCCCTGGACAAGCTCGCCCAGGACGAGGCCGGCGACCCGACCGCCACGGACCGCGCCCGGCCCCGCGCCGGACTGCTCCACGGCGCCACCGGCACCGCCCTCCTCCTCCTGCGCCTGTACGAGCGCACCCACGCACCCGAACTCCTCGACCGGGCCGCCGACGCCCTCCGCCGCGACCTCGCCCGCTGCGTGGTCGGCGTGGGCGACGTCCTCCAGGTCGACGAGGGCTGGCGCACCATGCCCTACCTCGGCGCCGGCAGCGTCGGCATCGGCATGGTCCTCGACGACCACCTCGCCCACCGCCCCGGCACCGAGGAGTTCGAGCAGGCCCGGGGCCGGATCGTCCGGGCCACCCAGGGCAAGTTCTACGCCCAGCCCGGCCTCTTCCGCGGCGCCGCCGGCATGGTCCTCTACCTGAGCCGCACCACGGCCGGCGGACCCGGCACCCACCCGGCCGAGCTGCGCCGTCAGATCGACGCCCTCGCCTGGCACGCCGTCCCCTACCAGGGCCACCTCGCCTTCCCCGGCGAGCAGATGATGCGCCTGTCGATGGACCTCAGCACCGGCACCGCCGGCTGCCTCCTCGCCCTGGGCAGCGCCCTGCACACCACACCCGTGCACCTGCCCTTCCTCCCGCCGCTCCGGCGGCCCCAGAGCCGGCCCGTCCGGGCCGTGGCACAACCCGTCCCCACGAGTGAGAGGAACACGTCATGACCCTTCTCGACCTGCAGACGATGGAGACCCCCAAGGCCGAGGTCACCGGCGAGCTGGGCACCGGCGGCGGCGGTGGCGGCGGCAGCCGCGCCAGCCTGCTGCTCTGCGGTGACAGCAGCCTGTCGGTCGTCACCTGCAACTGATCACGGACGTCCGGCGGCCCACGGCCGCCACGCCCAGGCCGTGACGTAAGCGCCGTACACGGTCGAACCGGTCCCGGGCACGTCCCACTGCCCGGGACC
Organism: Streptomyces sp. NPDC046215; assembly: GCF_040646215.1. Classification (NCBI taxonomy): domain Bacteria; kingdom Bacillati; phylum Actinomycetota; class Actinomycetes; order Kitasatosporales; family Streptomycetaceae; genus Streptomyces; species Streptomyces sp. NPDC046215. Next base: position 62,641 of record NZ_JBEYZW010000033.1, read on the forward strand.
GGTCCACACCCCGGCCGCGCCCACGGATCGAGGACCCCGCCGCGATGGCCACGACCCCGCACCCCCCGGACGCCGACCGGCTGCTGCTGGCCACCGCCCGCCGCACCGCGGGCCGCACCACGGCGATCTGCCTGCTCAGCACGGCTGCCGCGGGCTGCGCCGTCGCCCTGCCCGCCGTCCTCGGGCACACCCTGGACCGGATCCTCGACCGCGCCGGCGGCCTGTACGCGTGGACGGTCCTGTGCGCCGTCCTCATCGGCGCCGAGGTCCTCTTCGACGCCTTGGTGGCCTACGCCACCGGCACGGCGGGCGCCCGCGGCACCGCCTGGCTGCGCCGCCGCGGCACCGCGCACCTGCTGGCCGCCGGGCCGCGGCACGGCCTCACCTCCGGCGACGTGGTGACGCGGCTGTCCGGCAACGCGGCCGAGGCCGGCACCGCCCCGGCGACCGCCGCCACCTCCCTCGCCGCCCTCCTCACCCCGCTCGGCGGCCTGACGGCGCTCGCCTTCCTCGACCTCTGGCTCGCCGCCGTCTTCCTCGCCGGGGCCCCCGCCCTGTTCCTGCTCCTGCGCGCCTTCGCCCGCAGTTCCTCCGACAGCGTCGCCGCCTACCAGCGCGTCCAGGGCGAGATCGCCGGCCGGCTCGTCGAGGCCCTCGGCGGCGCCCGCACCGTCGCCGCCGCCGGCACCGCCGGGCGCGAACGCGACCGCATCCTCGCGCTCCTGCCCGAACTGAGCGCCCAGGGGCGCCGCATGTGGCAGGTCTACGGGCGGGCCGTCGTCCAGGGCGGCATCCTGGTGCCCCTGCTCCAGACGGCCGTCCTCGCCGCCGGCGGGATCCGCCTCGCCGCGGGCGGCCTCAGCGTCGGCGAGCTGCTGGCCGCCACCCGCTACGCGGCCCTCGCCGCCGGCGTCGGCTCCGTCGTGGGACAGCTCAACGCCCTGGTCCGCGCCCGCGCCGCCGCCGGGCGGACCGCCGGGCTCCTGGCCCTGCCGGCGGCCTTGCACGGGACGCGGCCCCTGCCCCCGGGCGGCCCCGGACAGCTCGAACTGCGCGGGGTGAGCGTCACCCGCGGCGGCGCGGAAGTGCTGCGCGACGTCGACCTCGTGGTGCCCGGCGGCACGACGACGGCCGTCGTCGGCCGCTCCGGCGCGGGCAAGTCCGTCCTGGCCGCCGTCGCCGGACGTCTCGCCGACCCCGGGCGCGGACAGGTCCTCCTCGACGGCGTGCCCCTGACCGAGGCCGAACCCGCCCAGCTGCGCCGGGAGATCGGGTACGCCTTCGAGCGGCCCGCCCTGTTCGGCGACACGGTCGGCGAGGCCCTCGCCTTCGGCCCGTACGCCCCCGGCGCGCCCGCCGTCGAGGCCGCCGCGCGGGCGGCCGGCGCGGACCCCTTCATCCGCCTGCTCCCGGCCGGCTACGCCACCCGCCTGGCCGACGCGCCGCTGTCGGGCGGCGAGCTCCAACGCCTCGGCCTGGCACGGGCCTTCGCCCATGCGGGCCGGCTGCTGATCCTTGACGACGCCACGTCGAGCCTGGACAGCGTCACCGAGGCCCAGGTGGGCCGCGCCCTGGCCCACGAGGTCAGTCCGGGCACCCGGCTGCTGATCGCCCACCGCGTGTCGTCGGCGGCCCGGGCCGACCACGTCGCCTGGCTGGAGAACGGCAGGATCCGCGCGGTCGGCCGCCACGAGGACCTGTGGGAACTGCCGGACTACCGGGCGGTGTTCGCCCCGGAGGACGACGACCTGCCGCCGGGCGCCTCCACCGCGGCCCACCCGGACCGGGAGGCGCGCCGATGAGGCCGGCAGGAGCACGCCCAGCCGCCGGTGCCGCCGGTAGCACCCGCCCGGCGGAGGAGGCACACGGGGCAGCCCCACGCGCCGAGTACGCGGGGGTTTGGCTGCCGGGGGGCGGGCGAGTCCTCGCTGCCACGCATGCCCGCCCGGCAAGGGCCCCGTACCCCCCCTCCGGCGGACGCCGACAGCGCACCGCACCGAAGGCACCGTCATGACCCGCGACAGCGGGCCCGGCCGTCGGCCGCCCGGGCCCGCCCGGCGCGTCCTGCCGCAGGCGAAACGGTTTCTGGGCAGCCGCAAGCGCGTCCTCCTCGCGCTCGGTGCCTGGTCCCTGGTGGAGTCCGCGCAGACCTTCCTCGGCGGGTACAGCGTCGCCCGCGCCCTCGACGACGGGTTCCTCGCCGGGCGCACCGGCGTCGGGCTGGGCTGGCTCGCGTTCGCCGCCGTGACGATCGTCCTCGGCGGGTCGGCGATGCGCGGCGTCTTCCGCGGCCTCGCCGACCTCGTCGAACCGCTCCGCGACGGCCTGGTGCGCCGCGTGGTGGCGAGGTCGCTGCAGGACGCGGTGACCGGCCCCGGGCAGGCCGGCAGCGCCGTCGTCTCCCGGCTGACCCACCAGACGGAGCTGGCCCGCGACAGCTTCGCCGGACTCGTCCTGGTGGCCCGCTCGTTCGTCTTCACCGCCGCCGGGGCGCTGCTCGGACTGGCCTCCCTCGCCCCGCTCCTGCTGCTGGTCGTCGTGCCGCCCCTCCTGCTGGGCCTCGGTCTCTTCCTGGCCACCCTGGCCCCGATGGCCGCCCGGCAGCGGGAGTTCCTCGACGCCGACGAGCGGATGTCCACCGAGCTCGGCTCGCTCGCGGAAGGGCTGCGCGACGTGGTCGCGTGCGGCGCCGAGCAGCGGGCGGCCGGCCGGGTGGACCCGCTGATCGACGCCGAGGTCCGGGCGGCCCGCTCGCTCGCCGGCTGGGCGGCGGCCCGGTCCCTGGCGCTCGGGGTGGCCGGCCAACTGCCGGTCGTGCTGCTGCTCGCCACCGCCCCGTGGCTCCTCGACCGAGGCCTCACCGCCGGGGAGCTGCTCGGCGCGCTCACCTACCTCGTCCAGGCGCTGCTGCCCGCCCTGCACACCCTGATGAACGCCCTCGGGGCGGCCGGCACCCGGCTGCTGGTGGTCCTCGACCGCCTCACCTCCCCGCCCGGTGACGACCTGCCCGCGCCCGCACCGCCGCGCCCGATCGTGCCCGCACCGGTCGCGCCGGTCGCACCGGGTGCAGCACCCGCACCGGCCGCACCGGCCGCACCGGCCCCAGTACTCGCACCGGCCGCAGCACTCGCACCGCCCGCACCTGCCGCAGCACCCGCGCCACCCGCACCGCGTGTCGAGCTGCGCTCGGTGACCTTCGCCTACGGCCCCCGCGCGCACCCCGTCGTGCACGACCTCGACCTGGTGGTGGAGCCCGGCGAGCACCTGGTCGTGGTCGGGCCCAGCGGCATCGGCAAGTCGACCCTGACGGCGCTCGTCGCGGGGCTGCTCGCACCGGACCGGGGCGAGGTGCGGGTCGCCGGCCGCCCCGTACGGGCGGAGCCCGGCCCGGCCGGCCGGGCCGGGGAGCGGGCCCATCAGCGGGTGCTGATCCCGCAGCAGGCGTACGTGTTCACCGCGACGCTCCGCGAGAACCTCCTGTACTTCCGGCCGGAGGGCGCGCCTCCGGCGGCCCTCGCGGCATCGGTGGCGGCCGTGGGCCTGGACGACCTGGTGGCACGGCTGGGCGGGCTGGACGCGACGGTCGACCCGGCCGCCCTGTCGCAGGGCGAGCGACAGCTGATCGCCCTGGGCCGGGCCCACCTGTCGCCCGCACCGCTGGTGCTGCTGGACGAGGCGACCTGCCACCTGGACCCGGCGGCGGAGGCGCGCGCGGAGCACGCCTTCGCCGCCCGGCCCGGCACCCTGATCGTGGTCGCCCACCGCATCAGCTCGGCGCGGCGCGCCGACCGGGTGCTGGTGATGGACGGCGCCTGCGCGCTCTGCGGGCGCCACGGCGAACTGCTCGCGTCCTCCGCCCTCTACCGGGACCTGGTGGGGCGCTGGCACGCGGAACACCTCTGACCGGGCGGGGCCGTTCCTACACCCACCCGGCGCCCTGCGAAATCCTTATGGCGTCGACCCGGTTGCGGGCCCCGGTCTTGCGGGTGATCGCGGACATGTAGTTGCGGATCGTCCCGTTCGACAGGTGCAGCTTGCGGGCTATCTCCCCGATGGAGGCGCCCTCGGCGGCGAGCGAGAGGACGCCCAGCTCCCGTCTGGTGAGCGGGATCTCGGAGGCTTCGAGGAAGCCGTAGCCGAGCGACTCGTCGATGTACCGCTCGCCCTTCGCCACCTGCCTTATGCCCTTCACCAGCCGATCAGGCGAAGCGTTTTTGCTCAGGTATCCCAAAGCCCGCTCCTCGTACGCCCGGCGCAGTGGCCCCGGCCGTTCGGCGGTCGCCAGGGCCAGCAGCGCCGTGGTGCCGTCGCCGGTGCGACATCGCGCGGACAGCTCCCGCAGCCCGAGGGGGCCGCTCGCCTCGGGGCTGTCCATGTCCACCACGCACACGTCGGGCCGCATCGTCCGCGACGCCGTGACCGCACGCGGCCACGGCGCCGAGGAGACCTCCAGGTCCGCCTCTCTGCCGATCAGAGCCGCCAGAGCCGCGCGCAAGAGATAGGTGTCGTGCACCAGTAGAACCCGGATCACGGTTTCCCCCGCCTTCCTGTTTCCCGACAGCGAGCGCTGTGCGGGACACCTGCACAGTCATACCGGCGGGTGCCACCGCCCCGGGCGCGGATAACGGACCTGTGGGGGGCGCAAGGGCGCACGATTCGTGCCACGTGCGCCCCAGGTTCACTCGAATGCGCCGTCGACGAACCCTTGTAATTGGCGGGGAGTCAGGCTAGCGCGGTGGCGCGGTGACCGTGATGAGCCGGCAGACCGTCTCGATGTCGATCTTCACCTGGGCGATCGAGGCGCGCCCCGACAGCCAGGTGATCAGCGCCGAGTGCCAGGTGTGCTCGATGACGCGGACGGCCGACAGCTGCTCGGGGGTGGGCGGCCCGGCCGGCCCCATCGCGTCCAGGATGATCTGCGTGGTGAGCCGCGAGACGGTGTCGACCTCGGCGCTCACCGACCGGTCGGCGAAGGTCAGGGCGCGCACCATCGCGTCGGCCAGGTGCGGCTCGCGCTGCATCGCCCGGAAGGCGCGCATCAGCGTCTGCGCCACGCGCGCGGCCGGGTCCTTCTCGCTCGGCGGGCGCTTGCGCAGCGTCTCGTGCAGCTGCTGGAGCTGGTCCTGCATCGTGGCGACCAGCAGGTGGACCTTGGAGGGGAAGTAGCGGTAGAGCGTGCCGAGCGCGACGCCGGCGGACTCCGCGACCTCCCGCATCTGCACCGCGTCGAAACCGCCGCGGACGGCCAGCTCGGCGGTGGCCTGCAGGATGCGGCGGCGCCGGGCCTCTTGACGCTCGGTCAGGGAGCCGGCGGGCGGCGGGGCCGGGGCGGTCGCCGACGTGGATCCCGTAGTCATATGTCCCATTCCGTGGCAATCCATCCAGCGGTGTCGGTGCGGCCCGGACGGCACAGCATGGCAGGGGCCGAGCCGTGGCGCGAATCACCCGTTCCGGTCCTCTCGGCTGCCCGTCCGGCCGGTAGATTCAAGGCTTCTGGACGACCCAGTCTGAAACTTGTTCTAGATTAGCGCGACCGGTTACGCTCCGGCGGAACAGCAGCGAGAAGGAGGCCGGGAGTGACCGCTGAGGCCACGGAGGCAGCACTCGCGCAAGACGGCAGCCTCCTGGACGGGGGCGGCGACCGCCCGTTGCGCATCGCGCTGCTCACGTACAAGGGCAACCCGTTCTGCGGCGGCCAGGGCGTCTACGTCCGCCACCTCTCCCGCGAACTCGCCCGGCTCGGCCACAGCGTCGAGGTGATCGGCGCCCAGCCCTACCCCGTCCTCGACCTCGACGACGGCGTGACCCTCACCGAGCTCCCCAGCCTCGACCTCTACCGGCAGCCGGACCCCTTCCGCACCCCGGCGCGCGAGGAGTACCGCGACTGGATCGACGCGCTGGAGGTCTCCACCATGTGGACCGGCGGCTTCCCCGAGCCGCTGACGTTCAGCCTGCGCGCCCGGCGCCATCTGGCCGCCCACCGCGGCCGGTTCGACGTCATCCACGACAACCAGACGCTCGGCTACGGCCTCCTCGGCGGCCCCGCCGCGCTCGGCGCCCCGCTGGTCACCACCATCCACCACCCCATCACCGTCGACCGGCGCCTGGACCTCGGTGCCGCCTCCGGCTGGAAGCGGCGTGCCTCTGTGCGGCGCTGGTACGGCTTCACCCGGATGCAGAAGCGGGTCGCGCGCCGGCTGCCGTCCGTCCTGACCGTCTCCGGCTCCTCGCGCAAGGAGATCGTCGACGACCTCGGCGTGTCCCCGGGCCGGATACACGTCGTCCACATCGGCGCCGACACCGACCTCTTTTCCCCGGACCCCGCCGTTCCCGAGGTCCCGGGCCGGATCGTCACCACCTCCAGCGCCGACGTTCCCCTCAAGGGCCTGGTCCACCTCGTCGAGGCCCTCGCCACTGTCCGGGCCGGCGACCCCGCGGCGCACCTCGTCGTCGTCGGCAAGCGGGCCGAGGACGGGCCGGTGGCCGCGGCCATCAGGAAGCACGGCCTGGAGAACGCCGTCGAGTTCGTCAAGGGCATCACCGACGCCGAGCTCGTCGACCTGGTGCGCTCCGCGCAGGTCGCCTGCGTGCCCTCCCTCTACGAGGGCTTCTCCCTGCCCGCCGCGGAGGCGATGGCCACGGGCACCCCGCTGGTGGCCACCACCGGCGGCGCGATCCCCGAGGTCACCGGCCCCGACGGCGAGACGTGCCTGGCCGTGCCGCCCGGCGACGCCGCCGCCCTGGCCACCGCCCTGAAGCGGCTCCTCGGCGACGCGGAGCTGCGCTCGCGGCTCGGCGCCGCGGGCCGCGAGCGCGTCCTGACCCGCTTCACCTGGCGCCAGGCCGCGATCGGCACGGCCGAGCACTACCGCGAGGCGATGGCCCGCCAGCGCATCGCCCGTACGGCCGCCCGGCCGGTGGGCGGACGCGGCTAGTGCGGCCGGCGGAGCGCGCCCCGCACGGTGCGGCCCCGAGGGGCGACCGGGGTGTGGTGCCCGGTGCGGGGTATGCCGGCGGAGGGGCGCCCGGGTTCGGGCTGTTGTGCGGCGCGTGGCAGCCGGACGAGCGCGACCTGTCGTCCCGGCCGGAGGCCGCGCCGCTTCCGACCGCCCTGGCCGGTTGCCGTGCTGTGCCGTCCCGCGCGGGGTGCGCCCGCGGGCCCGGCCCTCGGCTGTCGCTCAACGTGCCGCCGCGCGTGGGGTGCGCCGGCGCTTCGTCGTCACGGCCGGACGAGCGTGGCCTGCCGCCGCGCACGGGCAGCGCCGAGCCGTTTCCGACCGCCCCGGCCGGTTGCCGTGCTGTGCCGTCCCGCGCGGGGTGCGCTCGCGGACGCGTGCCCGGGCCGCGGTCGCCGCGCGGCACGTCGCAGGCGGACGAGCGCTCCTTGCCGCTCCGGAACCTCGCCGCCCCGGCCGGTTGCCGTGCCGTGCCGTCCCGCGCGGGGTGCGCCCGCGGACGCGTGCTCCCCGCCGCCCCGCAGGGACAGCGCTTCCTGCCGCCCCGCACGGGCAGCGCCGAGCCGCCTCACCCGGGGTGTCCCGGAGCCTCGCCGCCCCGGCCGGAGGCCGAGCCGTTCCCCGTCGCCCCTGCCGCAGGCCCACCCGCAAGCCGCCGCCCCCACCGACCTTTCCCGCCGGACGAAAGCAAGGACCCGTGCTGACCGTCGATTTCTCCCGCTTCCCCCTCGCCGCAGGCGACCGCGTCCTGGACCTGGGCTGCGGCGCGGGCCGGCACGCCTTCGAGTGCTACCGGCGCGGTGCGCAGGTCGTCGCCCTCGACCGCAACGGCGAGGAGATACGCGAGGTCGCCAAGTGGTTCGCCGCCATGAAGGAGGCCGGTGAGGCCCCGGCCGGTGCCACCGCCACCGCCATGGAGGGCGACGCCCTCGCCCTGCCCTTCCCCGACGCCAGCTTCGACGTCGTCATCATCTCCGAGGTCATGGAGCACATCCCCGACGACAAGGGGGTGCTCGCCGAGATGGTCCGCGTCCTCAAGCCCGGCGGCCGCATCGCGATCACCGTGCCCCGCTACGGGCCGGAGAAGATCTGCTGGACGCTCTCCGACGCCTACCACGAGGTCGAGGGCGGGCACATCCGCATCTACCGCGGCGACGAGCTCCTCGACCGGATGCGCGAGGCCGGCCTCGCCCCCTACGGCACCCACCACGCCCACGGACTCCACAGCCCCTACTGGTGGCTCAAGTGCGCCTTCGGCGTCGACAACGACAAGGCGCTGCCCGTCCGCGCCTACCACAAGCTCCTGGTCTGGGACATCATGAAGAAGCCGAAAGCCACCCGGGTCGCCGAGCAGCTCCTCAACCCCGTCATCGGCAAGAGCTTCGTGGCCTACGCCACCAAGCCGCACCTGACCGGAGCCGACGCGTAGTGGGCACCTACAGCCAGCGCCCCGGCCGCGCCGAGCGCCTCGTCCTGCCCGGTGTCCTCACCGTGGAACAGGCCGCCGAGACCGCCGCCGCCATAGCCGCCGTCCAGCGCGAGGACGGCGCCATACCCTGGTTCCGGGGCCACCACCTCGACCCGTGGGACCACGTCGAGGCCGCCATGGCCCTGGACGTCGCCGGCGAACACGGCCGCGCCGAAGCCGCCTACCGCTGGCTCGCCGACCACCAGAACAGCGACGGCTCCTGGTACGCCGCCTACGCCGACGGCGACGCCGACCGGCCCACGGACCGCGGCCGGGAGACCAACTTCGTCGCCTACCCCGCCGTGGGCGTCCTCCACCACTACCTCTCCACCGGCGACGACGCCTTCCTCGACCGCATGTGGCCGACCGTCTTCGCCGCCGTCGAGTTCGTCCTGCAACTACAGCAGCCCGGCGGGCAGATCGGCTGGAAGCGGGAGGCCCCCGAGGACGGCGGCGCCGACGTCACCGATGCCCTGCTGACCGGCTCCTCCTCCATCTACCAGGCCCTGCGCTGCGCCCTGGCCATCGCCGAGCACCGCGAGGAGCCCCAGCCCGACTGGGAGCTGGCCGTGGGCCGGCTGGGACACGCCATCCGCAGCCACCCCGAGCGGTTCCTCGACAAGAACCGCTACTCCATGGACTGGTACTACCCCGTCCTCGGCGGCGCGCTCACCGGCGCCGCCGCCAAGGAGCGCATGGAGGAGCACTGGGACGCCTTCGTGGTGCCGGGCCTGGGCGTGCGCTGCGTCCTGCCCAACCCCTGGGTCACCGGCGGCGAAAGCTGCGAACTGGCCCTCGCCCTGTGGGTGATGGGGGAGTCCGACCGGGCCGTGGAGATCCTCCAGTCGATCCAGCACCTGCGGGCCGAGGGCGGCCTGTACTGGACCGGTTACGTCTTCGACGACAAGGCCGTCTGGCCGGAGGAGCAGACCACCTGGACCGCCGGTTCGCTGCTGCTGGCCGCGGCCGCGCTCGGCGGCGACGAGGCGACGACGGCGGTCTTCGGCGGGGAACGGTTGCCCTCCGGGCTGGACACGGCTTGCTGCTAGTGTCCTGAGTCGGAGATTCGTCGTTGGTCTGGTGTGAGTCGTCCTGGACCGAAGATCCCGCCGGTGGTGCTGTCCGATGCCGAGCGGGCGA
>NZ_JBEYZW010000034.1:0-72076 GCF_040646215.1 Streptomyces sp. NPDC046215
CCCCGCGGCGGGGGGGGGTCGGGGCTCACCCCCCCCCCACCCCCCCGGACCGAGGACGCGCTCGCAGGGCGCTCGCCGCCGCAGGCGGCAACGACGACCCCGCCGGCCAAGGCCTAGGTGAGCCGGACCGGGTTCACCACGTCCGCGATCAGCACCAGCAGGGTGAAGCAGATGAAGATTCCGGCCACCACATAGGCGACGGGCATCAGCTTCGCCACGTCGAAGGGGCCCGGGTCGGGGCGGCGGAAGACCCTGGCGAAGGCGCGCCGCACGGACTCCCACAGGGCTCCCGCGATGTGCCCGCCGTCCAGGGGCAGCAGCGGCAGCATGTTGAACAGGAACAGCGAGAGGTTGAACCCCGCGACCAGGAAGAGCATGGTCGCGATCTGCTGCGACGGCGGGATGTCCAGGTTGAAGACCTCGCCGCCGACGCGGGCGGCGCCGACGACGCCCATCGGGGAGTCGGCCTTGCGCTCGCCGTCGTCGAAGGCGGCGTTCCAGAGGTCGGGGATCTTGCTGGGCAGGGCGATCAGCGACTCGACACCGGACTGGATCATGTCGCCCATGCGGTCGACGGACTGTCCGAAGGTCTGCGGGACGACGCCGCTGGCGGGGGTGAAGCCGAGGAAGCCCGCGGTGACGTACTCGCCCTTCACCGGGGTGCCCTTGCCGTCGTACTTCTGGACCTGGTTGGAGATCAGGTCGGCGCTGAGGGTCCGCTGCGCGCCGTCCCGGACGACGGTGAGGGTGGCCGGGCCGGTGGTCCGGCGGATCTCCTTCTGGAGGGTGGTCCAGTTGTCGACCCGGTGGCCGTTGAAGGCCACGATCTTGTCGCGCGGCTGGAGGCCGGCGGCCTTGGCCGGGGACGGGGTGGCGCCCGGGAGGCACTTGTCGGTCCGGTCGGTGGCCTTGACCACGCACTCCGAGACGGTGGACACCTGGGTCGTCTGGGTGTTGATGCCGAAGGACATCATCACGCCGAGGAAGATCGCCACGGCCAGGACGAGGTTCATGAACGGCCCGGCGAACATCACGATCACGCGCTTCCACGGCTTGCGCGTGTAGAAGAGCCGGGTGTCGTCGCCGGGCTTGAGCTCCTCGAAGGCGGCCGAGCGGGCGTCCTCGATCATGCTGCGCCACGGGGAGGTGGAGCGCGCGCTGATCTTGCCGTCCGCGCCGGGCGGGAACATGCCGATCATGCGGATGTAGCCGCCGAGCGGAATGGCCTTGATGCCGTACTCGGTGTCGCCCTTCTTCCGCGAGAACAGCGTCGGCCCGAAGCCGACCATGTACTGCGGCACCCGGATGCCGAACAGCTTCGCGGTCGAGAGGTGGCCCAGTTCGTGCCAGGCGATCGAGAAGAGCAGGCCCACCACGAAGACGACTATCCCGAGGACCGTCATCAGTGTTGTCATGCGCGGGCCTCCGAGGTTGCCGTACGGGCCGCCGTGCGGGCGGCCAGTTCACGGGCCCGGGCGCGGGCCCAGGTCTCCGCTTGCAGGACGTCCGGGACCGTGAGCGGGGTTCCCGGGGCGGGGGTGCCGTGTTCCGCCACCACCTCTGCGACGGTATCGACGATCCCACGGAACGGCAGCGCGCCGGAGAGGAACGCGTCGACGCACTCCTCGTTGGCGGCGTTGAAGACGGCGGGCGCGGTGCCGCCGAGGGCGCCGACGTGCCGGGCCAGGGCCACCGCGGGGAAGGCTTCCTCGTCGAGCGGGAAGAATTCCCAGGTGGACGCCTTGGACCAGTCGAAGGCGGGGGCCGCATCCGGAACCCGCTCGGGCCAGCCGAGGCCGATGGCGATGGGGCCGCGCATGTCGGGCGGGGTGGCCTGGGCGAGCGTGGAGCCGTCGGTGAACTCCACCATCGAGTGGACGTAGGACTGCGGGTGGACGACGACCTCGATGCGGTCGAAGGGGATGTCGTAGAGCAGGTGGGCCTCGATGACCTCCAGGCCCTTGTTGACCAGGGTCGCGGAGTTGATCGTGATGACCGGGCCCATGGACCAGGTGGGGTGGGCGAGGGCGTCCTGCGTGGTGACGGAGGCCAGCTGGGCCTTGGTGCGGCCGCGGAAGGGCCCGCCGGAGGCCGTGACGACGAGCTTGCGGACCTCGGCCCGGGTGCCGCCGAGCAGCGCCTGGAAGAGGGCCGCGTGCTCGGAGTCGACCGGGATGATCTGCCCGGGCTTGGCCAGCGCCTTCACCAGCGGGCCGCCGACGATCAGCGATTCCTTGTTGGCCAGCGCCAGGGTCCGGCCGGCCTCCAGGGCGGCGAGGGTGGGCGCGAGGCCGATGGAGCCGGTGATGCCGTTGAGTACGGTGTGGCATTCGCTGCGGGCGAGCTCGGTGGCCGCGTCGGGCCCCGCGAGGATCTCCGGTACCGGCTCGGTCCCGTACTGCGCGGCCAGCGCCTCGCGCAGGGCCGGCACCTTGTCCGCCTGCGCCACGGCGACGGTGCCCACCCGCAGCTGCCGGGCCTGCTCGGCGAGCAGGCCCACCCGGCCGCCGGCGGCGGACAGGGCCGTCACCGTGAAGCGGTCGGGGTTGCGCAGCACGAGGTCGATGGCCTGGGTGCCGATCGAACCGGTCGAGCCGAGGATCACGATCTCGCGCGGTCCGCCCCCGGTGGTGGGGGCGGAGTAGCGCAGATGCGGGTCAGCGAGGGAGTCCGTCATGCGCTCCATTGTTGCGTCTCCCGTGCGGAAGGCGGACCGGGATCCCCCCGGCCGCCTCCCGCGGCGGAACATCGCGGTCCTCGCGGGCCGGTTCGGGCGGTGTCAGCGGATGGGGCGGTGGACGTTGTCGGTCGTGGCGGGGCCGGGGGTGGCGTCGGCGATCCAGGGGCCGTCGCCGCTGGGGTCGACGATGCCGGCCTCCAGCCACTCGTACGCCCCGGACATCACCCCGGAGACGAGCTTGCGGTCGAGGTCGTCGGTGTTGGTCCACAGCCGGGCGAAGAGCTCCTCGACGCGGATGCGGGACTGCCGGCAGAAGACGTCGGCGAGCTCGTACGCCTCGCGGCCGTGAGCACCCTCCGTGCGCAGCCGTTCGGCGCGGACGCAGGAGGCGCTCATCGCGAAGAGCTCGGCGCCGATGTCGACGACGCGGCCGAGGAAGCCCTGCTTGGTCTCCATCCGGCCCTGCCAGCGGGACATGGCGTAGAAGGTGGAGCGGGCGAGCTTGCGCGAGGAGCGTTCGACGTAGCGCAGGTGGGTGCCGAGGTCGCGGTGGCCGGCGGGGTGGAACTCGGCGAACGTGCGGGGCAGCTGGCCGGGCCCGGCGACGAGCTTGGGCAGCCAGCGGGCGTAGAAGCCGCCGGCGCGGGCGCCGGCCCTGGCCTTGTCCCCCAGGGACTTCTCCGGGTCGATGAGGTCACCGGCGACGGAGAGGTGGGCGTCGACGGCCTCGCGGGCGATGAGCAGGTGCATGATCTCCGTGGAGCCCTCGAAGATCCGGTTGATGCGCGCGTCGCGCAGCATCTGCTCGGCGGGCACCGCGCGCTCGCCGCGGGCGGCCAGGGAGGCGGCGCTCTCGTAGCCGCGGCCGCCGCGGATCTGCACCAGCTCGTCCGTCATCAGCCAGGCCATCTCGCTGGCGTACAGCTTGGCGAGCGCCGCCTCGATGCGGATGTCGTTGCGGTCCTCGTCGGCCATCTGGCCGGACAGGTCGAGGATCGCCTCCAGGGCGAAGGTGGTCGCGGCGATGAAGGACACCTTCGCGCCCACGGCCTCGTGCTGCGCGATGGACTTGCCCCACTGCTCGCGGGCCTCGGACCACTCGCGGGCGATCTTCAGCGCCCACTTGCCGCCGGCGACGCACATCGCGGGGATGGAGAGCCGGCCGGTGTTGAGTGTCGTGAGGGCGATCTTCAGGCCGGCGCCCTCGGGGCCGATGCGGTTGGCCGCGGGCACGCGGACCCGGTGGAAGCGGGTGACGCCGTTCTCGATGCCGCGCAGGCCCATGAAGGCGTTGCGGTGCTCGACGGTGACGCCCTCGGCCGCGGCCTCGACGACGAACGCGGTGATGCCGCCCTTGTGGCCCTGGCTTCTGGGCACCCGGGCCATGACCACCAGGAGGTCGGCGACGACGCCGTTGGTCGTCCACAGCTTGACGCCGTCCAGGATGTAGTCGTCGCCGTCGGGCACGGCCGAGGTGGCGAGCCGGGCCGGGTCGGAGCCGACGTCCGGCTCGGTGAGCAGGAACGCGGTGATGTCGGTGCGGGCGCAGCGGGGCAGGAAGGCGTCCTTCTGCTCCTGGGTGCCGAAGAGCTTGAGCGGCTGCGGCACCCCGATGGACTGGTGGGCGGAGAGCAGCGCGCCGACGGCGGGGCTGACGGAGCCCACCAGGGCGAGGGCCTTGTTGTAGTAGACCGTGGTGAGGCCGAGGCCCCCGTACTTGGTGTCGATCTTCATGCCGAGGGCGCCGAGCTCCTTGAGCCCGTTGATCGTCTCGTCCGGGATCTTCGCCTCGCGCTCGATGAGGGCCCCGTCGATGCGGGTCTCGCAGAAGTCCCGGAGCTTGGCGAGGAACTCCTCGCCGCGCCGGACGTCCTCCAGGCCGGGCGTGGGATGGGGGTGGATGAGATCGAGCCGGAACCGGCCGAGGAAGAGCTCCTTGGCGAAGCTGGGCTTCTTCCAGTCCTGTTCCCGGGCCGCTTCGGCGACCTGGCGTGCTTCGCGCTCGGAGACCGGTCGTACGGATGGTGCGGTCATCAGGCACCTCGCCGCTTGTCGGGGCCGTCCCGGTCGGCTACCGACCGGTGCTACTCGACCGTATCTACCCGATCCGCACGGCCTCTACCAGACCGCGCGCAACGTTCCGGCCCCGCGGGTGGTGCGGGCGGCCCGGGTACGCCGACGGCCGGGGCGCACCGTGGTGCGTCCCGGCCGTCGGCGCGGCCTCGCGGCGGAGTCCGGGGTCAGAGGGCCAGGCCCGTCAGGACCAGCACCCGCTCGTAGGTGTAGTCGTCCATGGCGTAGCGCACGCCCTCGCGGCCCACGCCGGACTGCTTGGCGCCGCCGTAGGGCATCTGGTCCGCGCGGTAGGACGGCACGTCGCCGATGATCACGCCGCCGGTCTCCAGCGCGCGGTGCGCACGGAAGGCGGTCTGCAGGTCGTGGGTGAAGACACCCGCCTGGAGGCCGTAGGGCGAGTCGTTGACGGCGGCGAAGGCGGCGTCCTCGCCCTCGGCCCGGGTGAGGGTCAGGACCGGTCCGAAGACCTCTTCGCAGGCGATGGTCACACCGGCGGGGACGTCCGCGAGCACGGTCGGGGCGTACGTGGCGCCCTCGCGCTTGCCGCCCGCGAGCAGCCGCGCGCCCGCGGCGACGGCCTCGTCCACCCAGGACTCCACGCGCTTGGCGGCGTCCTCGCTGACCAGCGGGCCGACGTCGGTGGCGGCGTCGGAGGGGTCACCGGTGACCTGCGCCTCGACGGCGGCGACGACCTTCGGGACCAGCCGCTCGTACAGCGACGCGTCGGCGATGACGCGCTGCACGGAGATGCAGGACTGGCCGCCCTGGTAGTTGGAGAAGGTGGCGATGCGCTGGGCCGCCCACTCCAGGTCCTCCTCGGAGGACCAGTCGGCCAGGACGACGGCCGCGCCGTTGCCGCCGAGCTCCAGGGTGACGTGCTTGCGCGGCGCGGAGTCGAGGATCGACCAGCCGACCGGGCCGGAGCCGGTGAAGGAGATGACCGGGAGCCGCTCGTCCTGGACGAGGGCGGGCATGCGGTCGTTCGGCACCGGCAGGACGCTCCACGAGCCGGCCGGCAGGTCCGTCTCGGCGAGGATCTCGCCGAGGACCAGCGAGGAGATCGGGGTCGCGGGGGCCGGCTTGAGGATGATCGGGGCACCGACGGCGATGGCCGGGGCGACCTTGTGCGCGCTGAGGTTCAGCGGGAAGTTGAACGGCGCGATGCCGAGGACGGTGCCGCGCGGGAAGCGGCGCGTCAGGGCGAGGCGGCCGGTGCCGCCGGCGTCGGTGTCCAGGCGCTGGGCGTCACCGGCGTTGAAGCGGCGCGCCTCCTCGGCGGCCCAGCGGAAGACGGAGACGGCGCGGCCGACCTCGCCGCGCGCCCACTTGATGGGCTTGCCGTTCTCGGCGGAGATCAGCTGGGCGATCTCCTCGGTGCGCTCGGTCAGCCGCTTGGCGACGTGGTCGAGGGCCGCGGTCCGCACGTGCGCGGGCGTGGCGGCGAACTCGTCCCGGACGGCGTGCGCGGCGGCGACGGCCTCCTCGACCTGCGCCTCGGTGGGCACGCTCACGGTGCCGACGAGACGGCCGTCCCAGGAGTTCGTGACGTCGAAGGTCTCCTCGCCGGTGGCCTCGCGGCCGGCCAGCCAGAACGCGTGGGGAGCAGTCACGGTTTCCCTCCGGGGGGTGCTGATGATTTTGGCTTCCCCACGGTAGGCGCGGGTGCGCCGGGGGCCGATTGTCCGTGGTGGAGCGTGGGCGGGTGCGGGCGCGCCGCAATGGCGGGTTCGCCGCGCGGGCGCTGCCCCGGGTCCGTTCGGTCCGCCGCTACTCCGTCCCGCCGGACGTCGCCTTCAGGGCCAGCCACAGCTCCATGCGGACGTCCGGGTCGTCCAGGGAGCGGCCCAGGATCTCCTCCACGCGGCGCATGCGGTAGCGGAGGGTGTGGCGGTGGACGCCGAGGTCCGCGGCGGCGGCGTCCCACTGGCCGTGGCGGGAGAGCCAGGCGCGCAGGGAGGCGATGAGGTCGCCGCGGCCCGTGGCGTCGTGGTCGTACAGGGCCCGCAGCATGCCGTCGGCGAAGGCGCGCACGGCATCGTCGGCCAGCAGGGGCAGCACCGAGCCCGCGGCGACCTCCTCGTGCTCGACGAGGACCCGGCCGCGGCGGCGGGCGACGGACAGGGCCTGGGCGGCCTGGCGGAAGGCGGCCGCGGCGGCGACGGTGCCCGCCGGGGCGGACAGGCCGACGACGAGGTCGTCGTCGGGGGCGGCGGCGCTGCGGTCCCGCGGCCGGGCCTTGGTGCCGCGGCGGGCCTCGACGGCCCGGGCGTGCTCGGCGCAGGCGGCGACGGCCGCGCCGCCGTCGGGCGCGAGGACGATCAGGCGGGCGCCGTCGGGGACGACGAGCACCGCCTCCGCCACCCGGCTCGCCGCGGTCTCCAGCGCGTCCGCGAGCACACCCAGCGGCTCCGCGGCCTCGCGCTGCGGCTCCCCGCTCCCCTGCGCGCTGTCGGCGGGGGGTTCGGCGGCCGCCTCGGCGACGAGCATCCGGAACGGCGCGTCCAGCAGCCCTCCGTACAGATCCCCCGCGACGGCCCGCGCGTGGTCCGGCTCGCCCGCCAGGAGCATGCGCAGCACCGCGGCCCCCAGCCGCTGCTCGGCGGCCTGCAGGGCGCGCGAGCGCTCGGTGGTGAGGGTGAGCAGGGCGATCGCGGACTGCACGGCGTAGCGCTCGGCGGTGCCGAGGGGGGCTCCGGTGCCCACGGCCAGGACGCCGCGGGCGCGGCGGCCGGAGCCCAGGGACTGGAGCTCGACCCGGTCGGCGCCCTCCTCGGCGGGATCGGAGCCGACGACGGCGGTCGCCGGGGCGGGCCGCTCCCGCAGCCGCTCGACGTCCTGGCCGAGGCGCGCGGCGCGACGGGCGGCCCATTCGGGTGCGGCGGCGACGACCGCGCCCGAGGTGTCGTAGAGGGCGGCCCAGCCGTCGAGGTGGGCGGCGAGCCTGGCCAGCAGCGCGGTGGGGCCCTCGGTGCCGAGGGCGGCCCGGGTCAGCTCGCGCTGTGCCTCGAAGCCCGCGGTCACGGCCCGGTACTGATCGGCGGCGATGGCCGCCGAGACGGCCTTGCTGATGGCCAGGAAGGGGGTGCGGCGCGGCACCTCCAGGAGCGGCAGCCCCTCCTCGCCGGCGGCTTCGACGAGCGCCCGGGGCACGTGCTCGTAGTTCACGCCGACGGCGAAGCCGAGCCCGACGACCCCGGCGCGGACCAGGCGGCGCACATAGCCGCGCATCGCCTCCCGGTCCTCCGCGTCGATCTTCATCGCGGTGATCAGGAGGAGTTCCCCGCCGTCCATCCACGGCACCGGGTCGGCCAGCTCGCTGACGTGCGCCCAGCGGACGGGGGTGTCCAGCTTGTCCTCCCCCGCGAGCACGGTGAGCTTCAGCGCGGAGTGGTGGACGAGGGAGGCGAGCGTAGGAGGCATGGCACCTTCGGGAGGGGCGGCACGGTGACTGCGCCGTCCCGTATGAACGGCTGCTCCCGATTCTGCCTCAGTGGAGGGTTGGCCGCGGCGACGGCGGGGGCGTCACCGGGTGAGGTCGACCAGCACGGGCGGGGCGCTCGCCCCCCGCACCGAGGTCACCGACAGCACCGCGTGCCCGGGCGGCACCGCGTGCGCCAGCTCCGAGGCGGACCAGCGCTCCCGCTCCACCTTGCGGACCGTCACCGACTGGGCGGTGACGGCGCGGCCCGTGACCACCCTGCGCAGCAGGTGCGCCGCCCGGGTCATCGGCTCGTGGGCGATGACCTGCCGGTCGGTGATGTCGCGGGCCTCCACCCACTCCTTGCCCCAGACCTCCGCGAAGCGCGCGCCGTCCCAGGTGGTCACGCCGGAGAAGGCCATCCGGCAGCCGACGGAGCCGAGCAGGGCGCTGCGCAGCGCGTCGGGTACGTCGTCGAGCGTACGGAGGGTGAGCACCGCCCCGGCGTTGGCCGACCGGAGCCGGCCGAGGCCGCGGACGGCGTCGGGGGTGACGGCGTGGGTGGCGTCGTCGAGGACGAGGCAGGCGAACAGCGAGCGGTCCGCGCGGCCGACGGCGCACTCGGTGAACTGCGCGAGGACGAGCCGGGCCAGCATCCGCGACGCCTCGGCGTGGCCGCGTTCGGGCAGGTCGATGCGTACGCGCAGGGGGTGTTCGAGGGTGCGCAGCGAGAAGGTGCGGCCGGGCCGGGTGGTGTCGAAGAAGCGGGCGAAGGCGGGGCGGTCGAGGAGGGCGAGCCGGTCGGCGAGCACGCTTCCGGCGTCGCCGGGGCGCTGCGCCTGCCGTTCGCGGGCGTCGAGCTCCCGGACGAGGGCGTGGTGCCCGGCGGCGGCGAGGACGGCGCGCAGCGCGCCGACGGCGGCGGCCGAGCCGTCGAGCAGCTCGCGCAGCTCGGGCACGGAGGGGAACCGGCCGTGGGCGGCGTGGTACGGGCCGAGGATCTGGGCCAGTGCGGTCGCGGCGCGCCGGCCGTTCTCGCCGGGGAGGGTGGCGGTGAGGTCGCCGACGAGGCCCTCGGCGAGGACCGCGGCGGCCTCGTCGGGGTCCTCGGTGCCGCCGTACAGGTCGAGGTCGTACGCGGAGTCCGGTCGTCCGATCTTCACCACGACGTCGAACGCCTCGTCGGGGGCGAGCCCGGCGCCCGCCGCGCCGACCGCGACGACCGCCGTCCGGCCGGCGAGCGCCTGGAGGCACAGGGACTCCAGGACGGGCCGCACCAGGCGGTCGGTCTTGCCGCTGCCCGGCGGGCCGACGGCGAGCAGGGAGGTGCCCAGCAGGCTCGGGTCGAGGGCGCACCCGGCGCCCCGGTGGGCGTGGGGGTTGCGGTCGTCGTCGGCGGCGGTGCCGAGGCGGACCTGCCGGGTGAGGAGGTCGTGGCGCGCCGCGCGGACGGGCAGGTCGCGGGCGCCGGAGGGGTGCGCGCAGGCGGCGGCGCCGTACCGCAGCACGGTGTCGGTGAAGGCGGCGAGGCGCCCGGGGTGGGCGCGCACGGACTCCCAGGCGCGCTCGATGCGGGCGTGGTCGACGTCGTTCATGCCGCCGGCCCGGGCCTCGGCCGCCAGCCGGTCGGCGGCGTCGTGGGCCCCGGCGGCGCGCAGCTCGGGCCAGTCGGCGGGGTCGCCCTGCGGCGCCGGGGGCTCGGGCTCGTGGGCCGAGGGGGGCTGTTGCTCGGGTGTGTCGGGGTGGTAGCGGTGCCACAGCTCCCGCCAGCAGCCGATCCGCCCGGCGACGGCGAGGAGGAGACCGGCGAAGAGGAGGTAGTAGGTGTAGGAGGCGTAGATCGACTCGGGCACCTGGTAGTGCCAGGACTCGGGCGTCAGGTGGAACAGCGGCCAGAGCCAGATGTCGCCGACGGCGCCGTTCCAGCACAGCACCCACACCACGCAGGCGCCGGTGAGGCTGAGGACGGCGCGGGTGACGAGCTGCTGCTGGGGGATGCGGTCGGGCCGTTCGGGGCTGAGGAACGGCAGCCGGCGCCAGGCCCGGTGCCACAGGGGGGTGACGAACCGCCGGCCGAGCTCGGGCCAGCGCCCGACGCGGCCGAAGCCGAAGGCGAGCGCGCCCGCGACGAGGGCGTAGTAGAGGTAGGACGCCGCCAGCCACTCCTGGGTGCCCTCGGTCCACGAGCCGGGGGCCATCGCGCGCAGCGGCCACTTCCAGTACGGGCCGAGGTAGCCGTGCCACAGCAGCGACCAGAACAGCCATCCGCACAGGAAGGCGATGAGCGCGCCGCTGATCAGCTGCCGGCCCGGCACCCGGGCCGGGTCCTCGGGGGCCTTGGGGCGGTGCTCGAAGGCCCAGATGCCCGGCCGGGCGGCGGCGCGGGGCGCCCGCAGCCAGGCCGTGAAGGGCGACTCCTGGCCGCCGCCCTGGGCGGGCACAGCCGGCGGGGCGGGTGGCGGGACGGCGGCCGGGGGCCGCGGCGGTGCGGTGGGGCGCGGTGGCACGGCACGGTAACCCGCCGGCTCCCCGGGCCCCCATGTGCCGGGTGTGTCGTACGTGCCCTCTGCGTCCATCGCTGCCCCTCGCCCCGCCAGCCGTCGTTGTCACGTGCTCGACGCCGCTCAATCTAATGGCCGTACGGGGGGAGTTCAGGTGTCCCCCGCGATGCCGCGCCGCCGTAGGCTCAAGATCACCCCGCGGGGGCGCACGGGCGGCGGACCCGGCCGCCATGTCCGGTACGGACAACGCGGCACGCGCACTGCTACCGAACGGAGCATGCCCGGCCCCGGCCCGCGCCCCTAGCCTGCGACTAAAAGACCTACTGTCCGTGACCGCACCCCCTTCCCCCTGGAGCCCACTCATGACCGAACTGACCGGAGGCCCGTCCCTCCCCCAGGAGCGCCGCGTCGTCACCGCGATCCCCGGCCCGAAGTCGCTGGAGCTTCAGGCCCGCCGGCTGCAGACGGTCGCCGGCGGCGTCGGTTCGGTGCTGCCGGTGTTCACCGTGCGCGCCGGCGGCGGTGTGATCGAGGACGTCGACGGCAACTCCCTCATCGACTTCGGCTCGGGCATCGCCGTGACCTCGGTGGGCTCCAGCGCGGAGGCCGTCGTGCGCCGCGCGACCGCGCAGCTCGCCGACTTCACCCACACCTGTTTCATGGTGACGCCGTACGAGGGCTATGTGGAGGTCTGTGAGCAGCTCGCCGAGCTGACCCCGGGCGACCACGCCAAGAAGTCCGCGCTGTTCAACTCGGGCGCCGAGGCCGTGGAGAACGCGGTGAAGATCGCCCGCGCCCACACCAAGCGCCAGGCGGTCGTCGTCTTCGACCACGGCTACCACGGCCGGACGAACCTGACGATGGCGCTCACCGCCAAGAACATGCCGTACAAGCACGGCTTCGGCCCGTTCGCGCCCGAGGTCTACCGCGTGCCGGTGGCCTACGGCTACCGCTGGCCGACCGGCCCGGAGAACTGCGGCGCCGAGGCGTCCGCCCAGGCCATCGACCAGATCACCAAGCAGATCGGCGCGGAGAACGTCGCCGCGATCATCATCGAGCCGGTACTCGGCGAGGGCGGCTTCATCGAGCCGGCCAAGGGCTTCCTGCCCGCCATCGCGCAGTTCGCGAAGGACAACGGCATCGTCTTCGTCGCGGACGAGATCCAGTCCGGCTTCTGCCGCACCGGCCAGTGGTTCGCGTGCGAGGACGAGGGCGTCGTCCCCGACCTGATCACGACGGCCAAGGGCATCGCGGGCGGCATGCCGCTGGCCGCCGTCACGGGCCGCGCGGAGATCATGGACGCGGCGCACGCGGGTGGCCTCGGCGGCACCTACGGCGGCAACCCGGTGGCGTGCGCGGCGGCGCTGGGCGCCATCGAGACGATGCGCGAGCTGGACCTGAACGGCAAGGCCAAGCGCATCGAGGAGGTCATGAAGGGCCGCCTCTCCGCGATGCAGGAGAAGTTCGACATCATCGGTGACATCCGCGGCCGCGGCGCGATGATTGCGATCGAGCTGGTGGAGTCCGGGACCAAGACCCCGAACGCCGCCGCCGCGGGCGCCCTGGCGAAGGCGTGCCACGCGGAGGGCCTGCTGGTCCTCACCTGCGGCACGTACGGCAACGTGCTGCGCTTCCTGCCGCCGCTGGTCATCGGCGAGGACCTGCTGAACGAGGGCCTGGACATCATCGAGGCCGCGTTCGGCCGGCTGTGACCGCGGACCGGCTCCCCACGCGGTGAAGAACCTGTGCGGGGCGGGTGGTGGACGGGTGATCCGGCTGTCCGGGTCCCCCGTCCTGCCGTACGGTTTCTGCAGATGAATGCAACACCCCGTCCGCAGGGGACTGCGGACACCGCCGCGCCGGCGCATCCCCAGTTCCGGCCCGGTCGTGCCTTCGCGCACACCTCCGGAGCCTTCGGCTCCGGGCATCCTCACCGATCGGACGGCCGCCCGCCCCATACCCCCCGGGGCGCGCGGCACACCGGTCCCCACGGCGGCCCCGGAACCACCCCCCCTGTTCCGGGGCCGCCGTTCCGGCGTCCCGGCCCGCTCTTCCCCGCCCTGTGCCTGCTGGTGTTCGCGCTGATCACCTGGCAGGTCGCCGCGAACGGACCGGTGCGCGCCCTCGACGAGCGCCTGGGCCGCGCGGTGGCGGGTTCCGCCTTCCCCGGCGGCGTCGCCGGATTCCTCTCCGACCTCGGCAACACCGCCGTCGCGCTGCCCGTCCTGGCCGTGGCCATGGCGGTGTCGGCGCTGCGCGCCGGCGGGCCCCGCCGCTGGGTGCCGCCGCTGTACGCCGCCCTGACGATGGCGGCCGTCCCCGCGCTGGTCGTCCCGCTCAAGCACGCGGTCGCGCGCCCGGGGCCGCCGGCCATGGCGGCGTCCGGCGCGCACGACGGCTTTTTCCCCTCGGGTCACACGGCCACCGCGGCGGTCGCCTACGGGGCCGCGGTCCTGCTGCTGCGCCCCCGCCGCCCCGGGCGCGGGGCGGCGGCGACGGCGGTGTCGGGCTACGCACTCCTCTGCGCGGGGGTGGGCGCCGGGCTGGTCCGCTGCGGCTACCACTGGCCGCTGGACGTCCTGGGTGCCTGGTGTCTGTCCGGTGTGCTGCTGTGGGGCCTCGCGCTCACCCGTCGCGGTCCTCACGCGCGAGGTCCGCGGCGGCCTCGTGCATCGACAGCTCCAGGACCGCCGGATCCGTGAGCGTCCCCCGGCCGTCGGGCGGCACGATCCACCGGCTGCCGGACACGCTCCGGCGGGGGTGGGGAACGACGATCCACGAACCGCTCCCGGCCCCGCGGACCCCGGTGGCGATCCAGCCGGCCACCGTGCCGGGGGGAACGAAGAAGCCCAGGCGGCTGTCGCCGAAGTCGGCCAGGACCGGGCCGACTTCGCTGGTGCAGCCCGTCAGGACGTCCAGGGTGGGATAGCCCAGCCCGCTGGAGAGGATCAGCACGTCCCAGAGCCGGCCGGCGGGCAGGAGCGCCACCCCCAGGGGGTTGCGCTCCCACTCCCACCGGCAGGTGCCGGGGTCGGGTGCCGCCGACGCCAGCCACTCCACCGCGCTCCTCGCCACCTCGTCGCCGCTCATGCCGTCCTCCGCTCTCCGAGTGCGCTCTCCGTACAGTGCGTTCACGGAGGAGAGGGCGTCAGCGGCGGATCATTACGCGGGTTTCGCGTACGGGCCGGAGATTTCCGGCGGTGACGGGCGGTGACAGGAAGCGGGCGCGCCGGCCGCCGGTCAGCTGTCGAAGCCCATGCCGACCTTGTCCATGGCCTTGAGCCAGAGGTTGCGGCGGCCGCCGTTCTCGTCGGCGCGGGTCATGGACCACTGGGTGATCCCGATGCCCAGCGACCGCACGGGCTCGGGCGGGAAGGGCAGCGGCTTGTCGCGCACCATCTCCAGGGCGGTCCGCTCGGTGCGCTCGCCGGCCAGCAGGTCGAGCATGACGTCCGCGCCGAAGCGGGTCGCGCCGACCCCGAGGCCGGTGTAGCCGAGGGCGTAGGCGACCTTCCCGCCGTGCGCGGTGCCGAAGAACGCCGAGAACCGCGAGCAGGTGTCGATGGCGCCGCCCCAGGTGTGGGTGAAGCGCACCCCTTCGAGCTGGGGGAAGCAGCGGAAGAAGTGCTCGGCGAGCTTCTGGTACGTGGCCGGGTGGTGGTCGTACTCGGACCGCACGCCGCCGCCGTAGTGGTGGACGATGTCGTAACCGCCCCACAGGATGCGGTGGTCGGGCGTGATGCGGAAGTAGTGGAAGTGGTTGGCGGCGTCACCGAGCCCTTGCCGTCCCTTCCAGCCGATGGCCGCGCGCTGCTCCTCGCTCAGCGGCTCGGTCATCAGCGCGTAGTCGTAGACGGGGGCGATGTAGGGCCGCACGCGCCGGACCAGGGACGGGAAGGCGTTGGTGCCGAGCGCGGCGTGCCGGGCGAAGACGCGGCCGTAGGGGGTGCGGACGGCGACGCCCGCGCCGTGGGAGGCGAGCTCGGTGCCCGGCGTGTGCTCGTAGAGCCGCACGCCGAGGTCGAGGCAGACGCGCCGCAGCCCCCAGGCGAGCTTGGCGGGGTGGAGCATGGCCACGCCCGTGCGGTCCCAGAGGCCGGCGAGGAAGGTCGGGGAGTCGACTTCGGCGCGCAGGGCGTCCTGGTCGAGGTACTCGTAGTCGGGGAGGCCGAGGGAGGCGACCTCGGCGGCGGCCTCCCGCAACTCCGCCACCTGGTGCGGGGCGGTGGCGATGTCGATCTCGCCGGTGCGCTCGAAGTCGCAGTCGATGCCGTAGCGGGTCAGCGCGGCCTCGATCCCGTCGAGGTTCCGCCGGCCGAGCCGCTCCAGGGTGGGCAGTTCCCGGGGCCAGCGGGAGAGTCCGTTGGCCCAGCCGTGGGTGAGGGAGGCGGAGCAGAAGCCGCCGTTGCGGCCGGAGGCGGCCCAGCCGGTCTCCTGGGCTTCGATGAGGACGACGTCCCGGGCGGGGTCGCGCTCCTTGGCCAGGAGCGCGGTCCACAGTCCGGAGTAGCCGCCGCCGACGACGAGCAGGTCGCAGCGTTCGTCGCCGACGAGGGCGGGCAGGGCCTCCGGCCGGGAGGGGTCGTCGAGCCAGTAGGGCCGGGGGGCGGCGTCAGCAAGTGATTGTGCAGGGTTCATGGCACGAGAGGCCATGGTCTCAGCTCCTTTTACGGCGTCCGCCGACCAGCTGACCGACGAGGACGCACAGCACGGCGACGGCGAACATCGCCGTTCCGATGACATTGATTTGAACGGGTGTGCCCCGTTGTGCGGATCCCCAGACGAACATGGGGAAGGTCACAGTGGAGCCCGCGTTGAAGTTCGTGATGATGAAGTCGTCGAAGGACAGGGCGAAGGAGAGCAGGGCGCCCGCCGCGATGCCGGGGGCGGCGATCGGCAGGGTCACCCGCAGGAACGTCTGGAACGGGGTGGCGTAGAG
Source organism: Streptomyces sp. NPDC046215 (assembly GCF_040646215.1). NCBI lineage: Bacteria > Bacillati > Actinomycetota > Actinomycetes > Kitasatosporales > Streptomycetaceae > Streptomyces > Streptomyces sp. NPDC046215. The sequence goes on from NZ_JBEYZW010000034.1 coordinate 15,615, forward strand.
ATCCTGTGCGGCCTGCTCCAGGCGGGGGTCCATGCTCATCACGCGCGCCTTGACCGCCGTCACCACGAAGCTCAGGCAGAACATGATGTGGGCGATCAGGACGGTCCAGAAGCCGAAGGTGACGCCCATGTTGAGGAAGAGGGTGGCCAGGGAGGCGGCCATGACGACCTCGGGCATGGCCATCGGCAGGAAGAGCAGGGTGCTGACGGAGGAGCGGGCGCGGAAGCGGTAGCGGGCGAGCGCGAAGGCGATCATCGTGCCGAGGACGGTGGCGCCGATGGTCGCCCACACGGCGATCTTCAGGCTGAGCGAGAGCGAGCCGCAGAGGTCGGCGACGCCGCAGGGGTCGGTCCAGGCGTCGGTGGAGAAGCGCTGCCACTCGTAGTTGAAGCGGCCGTTGGGCTTGTTGAAGGAGAAGACCGTCACGATGACGTTGGGCAGGATCAGATAGCAGAGCGTGGCCAGCCCGGCGATCACGACGAGGTTGCGGCGCAGCGCGCGCAGCGCGCGCGACAGGCCCGGGGAAGCAGCCATCAGACGAGGTCCTCCGTTCCGGACTTGCGGATGTAGAGGGTGACCACGGTGAGGATGGACGCCATGAGGAGGAAGGACAGGGCGGCGGCCGTGGGGTAGTCCAGGACGCGCAGGAACTGGGACTGGATGACGTTGCCGATCATCTTCTGGTCGGTGGAGCCGAGCAGCTCGGCGTTGATGTAGTCGCCGGTGGCGGGGATGAAGGTGAGCAGGGTCCCCGCGACGACGCCCGGCATGGACAGCGGGAACGTCACCTTGCGGAAGGTGGTGGCGGGCCGGGCGTAGAGGTCTCCGGCCGCTTCGTGGAGCCGTGGGTCGATGCGTTCGAGCGAGGTGTAGAGCGGCAGGATCATGAAGGGCAGGAAGTTGTAGGTCAGGCCGCAGACGACGGCGAGCGGGGTGGCGAGGACGCGGTCCCCCTCGGTGATCCCCAGCGCGCTGGTGACGTCGAGGACGTGGAGGCCGGCGAGGGCGGAGACGACGGGGCCGCCGTCGGAGAGGATCGTCTTCCAGGCGAGGGTGCGGATCAGGAAGCTGGTGAAGAACGGCGCGATGACGAGGATCATCAGCACGTTGCGCCAGCGGCCGGCCTTGAAGGCGATGAGGTAGGCGAGCGGGTAGCCGAGGGCGAGGCAGAGCGCGGTGGCGGTGGCGGAGTAGGCGACCGAGCGCAGGAACTGCGGGTAGTACTCGGCCAGGGCGTCCCAGTAGGTCGCGAAGTGCCAGGTGACGGAGAAGCCCTCGTCGAGGGACCCGGTCTGCACGGAGGTGGAGGCCTGGTAGACGAGGGGCGCGGCGAAGAAGACCAGCAGCCAGAGGATGCCGGGCAGCAGCAGCCAGTAGGGGACGAGTTTTCTGCGGCGGGCGGCCCGTTTGAGGTCGGGGCGGGCGGGGCGGGCGGGGCCGGCCGGGGGCGTGTCGGCGGCGGGGGCCGTCAGGTGCGCCATCAGGTCCCCTCCCCCGCGTCCGTGCCGGCCTCCACGCTCTGCGCGGCGTCGAGGCCGAAGCTGTGACCGGGGTTCCAGTGCAGGAGCACCTCGGCGCCGGGGGTGAGGCGGCTGTCGCGCTCGATGTTCTGCTCGTAGACGGACAGGCATCCGGCGGGGCTGTCGACCTGGTACTGGGTGGAGACGCCGATGAAGCTGGACTGGGTGATGCGGCCGGGGACGCGGTTGCGGCCCTCGGGCACGTCGGCCGCGTCGTCGGCGTGGGTGAGGGTGATCTTCTCCGGCCGTATGCCGACGAGGAGTTTCTCGCCCGCGCGGGCGGTGGCCGTACATCGTGTCGCCGGAAGGGCGAGTTTGGTATCACCGGCCCGCAGGAGGATGTCGGCACCGGTGGTGTCGAGGACGTCGGCGGTGATGAGGTTGGAGGTGCCCAGGAAGTTGGCGACGAAGGTGGTGCGCGGCATCTCGTAGAGGTCGGCGGGGGCGCCGAGCTGTTCGACGCGGCCGCCGTTCATGACCGCGACCGTGTCGGCCATGGTCATGGCCTCCTCCTGGTCGTGGGTGACGTGCACGAAGGTGATGCCGACCTCGGTCTGGATGCGCTTGAGCTCCAGCTGCATCTGGCGGCGCAGCTTGAGGTCGAGGGCGCCCAGCGGCTCGTCGAGGAGGAGCACTTGCGGGTGGTTGATCAGGGCGCGGGCGACGGCGACGCGCTGCTGCTGGCCGCCGGAGAGCTGCTGGGGCTTGCGGCGGGCGAAGTCGCCGAGCTGGACAAGGTCGAGCATGTCGCCGACCTGCTTCTTGACGGACTTGATGCCGCGGCGGCGCAGGCCGAAGGCGACGTTCTCGTAGATGTCGAGGTGGGGGAAGAGCGCGTAGTTCTGGAAGACGGTGTTCACCGGCCGCTTGTGCGGGGGGAGTCCGGTGACGTCCTCGCCGCCGAGCTCGACGGTGCCGGCGGTGGGGTCCTCCAGGCCGGCGATCATGCGCAGGGTGGTGGTCTTGCCGCAACCGGAGGCGCCGAGGAGGGCGAAGAAGGACCCGCCGGGGATGGCCAGGTCCAGCGGGTGCACGGCGGTGAAGGAGCCGTAGCGCTTGCTGATCGCGGTGAGGCGGACGTCCGTGCCGCTGCTGTCGGTCGGGGCGGTAGCTGTCATGGGTCTTCGCGTCCAGGGGGTGTCGGGGGCGTGAGCGCGTACGGCACGTACAGCCGCGTACGTTCTCATATGTCCGGGGTCGGGTGCCGCACGGGTGGCCCGAATGGCGGTCGGGCGCCCGTGAGCCCGGAGGATTCCGCGCCCGGCGGACTCCCCTGGCCGGCAGCGGCGGCGGGGCGGGCCGCCGGGGATCAGCCGGGCGGGCGGCCGCCGAAGACGGTGCGGTGCCAGTCTTTCCGGGCCGTTCCGGTGGTGTCGAGCATGACGTGCTTGAGCTGCGTGTACTCCTCGAAGGAGTACGCCGACATGTCCTTGCCGTAGCCGGAGGCGCGGTAGCCGCCGTGCGGCATCTCACTGATGATCGGGATGTGGTCGTTGATCCACACACAGCCCGCCCTGAGCTCCCGGGTGGCGCGGCCGGTGCGGTAGACGTCCCGGCTCCAGGCGGAGGCCGCGAGCCCGTAGGGGGTGTCGTTGGCCAGGGCGAGGCCCTCGTCGTCGGTGTCGAAGGGCAGCACGGCCAGGACGGGGCCGAAGATCTCCGCCTGGACGACCTCGCTGTCCTGGGCGGCGCCGGTGATGAGCGTGGGGAGGTAGTAGGCGCCCCGGGCGAGCTCGCCGCCGGGGGCCGCGCCGCCGGTGACGACGGTGGCGTAGGCGCGGGCGCGGTCGACGAAGCCCGCGACGCGGTCCCGCTGGGCGTGGGAGACGAGCGGTCCGAGGTCGGTGGCGGGGTCGAAGGGGTCGCCGAGGCGGACGGTGGCCATGAGGTCGGCGACTCCGGAGACGAACGCCTCGTACAGGGGCCGCTGGACGTAGGCGCGCGTGGCCGCCGTGCAGTCCTGGCCGGTGTTGATGAGCGAGCCGGCGACCGCGCCGTGGACGGCGGCCTCCAGATCGGCGTCGTCGAAGACGACGAAGGGGGCCTTCCCGCCGAGTTCGAGGTGGAGCCGCTTGACGGTCTGCGTGGCGAGCTCGGCGACGCGCTTGCCGACGGGGGTGGAGCCGGTGAAGGAGACCATGGCGACGGACGGGTGGCCGACGAGCCGCTCCCCCGCGTCCCGGCCCGCCCCGCTGACGACGTTGACGACGCCGTCGGGGATGCCTGCCTCGGCCGCGGCCCGGGCGAACATCAGCGAGGTGAGCGGGGTGAGCTCGGCCGGCTTGAGCACGACGGTGTTGCCGGCGGCGATCGCCGGGAGGACCTTCCAGGCGGCCATCTGGAGGGGGTAGTTCCAGGGGGCGACGGAGCCGACGACGCCGATCGGCTCCCGGCGGACGTAGGAGGTGTGGTCGGCGCTGTACTCACCGGCGGACCGGCCTTCCAGGTGGCGGGCGGCGCCGGCGAAGAAGGAGGTGTTGTCGACGGTGCCGGGCACGTCGAACTCGGTGGTGAGCCGGATCGGTTTGCCGCTCTGTGCCGACTCGGCACGCGCGAACTCCTCCGCCCGCCCGGCGAGGACGCCGGCGAAGCGGTGCAGCGCGTCGGAGCGTTCGCCGGGGGTGGCGCCCGCCCAGGCGGGCAGGGCGCGCTCGGCGGCGGCCACGGCGTCGTCCACGTCGGCGGGCCCGGCGAGCGCGTAGCCGAGCAGCTCGGAGCCGGTGGCGGGGTCGACGATCGTGTGCGTCCGGCCGGAGGTCCCGGGACGCAGCCGGCCGCCGATGTACTGGGCACCGTCGGCGAATCGTTCCGTCACATCGAACCGCTGATCCATCGCGCACTCCTCCGCCGACCGCAGGGACCTGTGGACAGGCGTTGCTTCAACCGGACTTGGGTGCCGATCCTGGCAGAGGAGTCGAGCGGCAACAAGTGATTCCGTCGCCGCGTTTCGAAGCAGCAACGGAATCAGTGAACGGGTCGGAATGGGAACAGCGGTCGGCACGGCCCTGCGGCAGCAAAATATCCGGGCTCACCCCGAAGGGAAGTGTCAGAATGACGATATGACGAACGACGGGGGCGGTATGAGCACCAAGGACAGACGCACGGCCGGGCGCGCCGCCGGGGCGCGAACGGTGGACGAACTGGCCGCGGCCGCGGCGGGGGGCGAGCGCGTCAAGTACGTCTTCTTCTGGGGGCACCGGCCGCGCCCGGACGGCACCCTGGGCGCCAGTTGCTTCAGCCAGTGGTGGCCGTCGCCCTTCACGGTGGACGAAACGGTCTACGCCACGGCCGAGCACTGGATGATGGCGGGCAAGGCCCGGCTGTTCGACGACGCGGAGGCGGAGGCCCGGGCTCTCGCGGCCACGCACCCCAAGCAGGCGAAGGACGCGGGCCGCTCGGTGCGCGGCTTCGACGACGCCACGTGGCGCCGGCACCGCTTCGAGCTGGTCGTCGAGGGCAGCGTGCACAAGTTCGGCCAGGATGCGGGGCTGAGGGACTATCTGCTCGGCACCGGTGACCGCGTCCTGGTGGAGGCGAGCCCGCTGGACCGCGTGTGGGGCATCGGACTGGCCGCCGACGACGAGCGGGCCCAGGACCCCGCGCGCTGGCGCGGCGAGAACCTGCTGGGCTTCGCCCTGATGGAGGCGCGTCAGCGGCTGGCGGCCCGCTCCACCGGCAGCACGGGGGCGGACACGTAGGCGTCGTAGGTCGCGCCGGGGTCGTCGGGGGTGGGGCCGGGGTCGGTGCCGTCGGCGACGTGGATGAAGGCGAGGACCATCAGGGCGGAGGCGAGCAGCGCCACCCCGCCGAGGATCAGCCCGGTGAGGGCCTGGCCGCCGTTGTCGGCCTCGCCCTTGCTCACCTTGGCCCGGCCTATCGCCCCGAAGACGACCGCGAGGACACCGAGGATCACGCCGAGCACGACCGTGGGCGACAGGACGGTGCCGACGATGCCCACGACGAGGGCGGCGACGCCCAGGCCGTTGTCGGGCACCGGGGGCGGGCTCGGCGGCCAGCCCGGCGCGTAGGCGGGGCCGGGGTAGCCGTAGGAGGCCCCCGGGTACGGCGGGCCGTAGGGCTGGGGACTGTAGGGCTGGGGGCCGTAGGGACCGGCCGGCGGGCCGTAGGGCTGCGGGCCCTGGGCCGCCTGGCCGTACGGCGCACCGCTGTAGGGGGCCGGCCCCGGGGGCGCGGGTGCGGCGCCCGGCGGCCCGTACGGACCGCCCTGGTAGGCGCTCGGGGTGCCCGGGCCCGTCGGCGCGAGCGGCACGGGCGGTACGGCCCCCGGCCTGTCGAGCGGCCGGGCGCGGGGCTGGTCGTGCGGCTGGCCGAAGGGCTCCTGCCGGTCCGGCGGTGCCCACGGATCGGACCCCCGGCCCTCCGGCTGCCCGTACTTGTCGGCCCTGTCGGACATGGCCCTCCCCAGTCGATACTCCGTCATGCTAAGGCCTGAGGACAGGCTCGGACCCCCTCCCGCATACGATGATCATCCCTGTCGACCGAGCGCCCGTGGAGGCCCGCATGTCCGTTCTCGACTCGTTCGTCGCCGGCCTGCCGAAGGCCGAGCTCCACGTGCACCACGTCGGGTCGGCGTCCCCGCGCATCGTGGCCGAGCTGGCCGCCCGCCACCCCGATTCGCCGGTGCCCACCGACCCCGAGGCGCTCGCCGACTTCTTCACCTTCCGTGACTTCGCGCACTTCATCGAGGTCTACCTCTCGGTGGTCGACCTGATCCGCGACGCGGAGGACGTCCGGCTGCTGACGTTCGAGGTCGCGCGCGACATGGCCCGGCAGAACATCCGCTACGCGGAGCTGACGGTGACGCCCTTCAGCTCGACCCGGCGCGGCATCCCCGACGCGGCGTTCGTGGAGGCCATCGAGGACGCCCGCAAGGCCGCGGAGGCGGAGCTGGGCGTCGTGCTGCGCTGGTGCTTCGACATCCCGGGCGAGGCGGGGCTGGAGGCCGCCGAGGAGACGACCCGGATCGCCTGCGGTCTCAAGCCGGAGGGCCTGGTCTCCTTCGGGCTCGGCGGCCCCGAGATCGGGGTGCCCCGGCCGCAGTTCAAGCCGTACTTCGACCGCGCCATCGCCGCCGGGCTGCACAGCGTCCCGCACGCCGGCGAGACCACCGGCCCGCAGACGATCTGGGACGCCCTCGTCGACCTGCGCGCCGAGCGCATCGGCCACGGCACCAGCGCCACCCGGGACCCGGAGCTGCTGGCCCACCTCGCCGAGCACCGGATCCCGCTGGAGGTCTGCCCGACCTCCAACCTCGCCACCCGGGCCGTCGCCGACCTCGCCGACCACCCGCTCAAGGAGATGGTGGCCGCGGGCGTGCTGGTCACGATCAACAGCGACGACCCGCCGATGTTCGGCACCGACCTCAACAAGGAGTACGGGGTCGCCGCCCGGCTGCTCGACCTCGACGCGCGAGGGGTCGCCGAGCTCGCCAAGAACGCCGTCGAGGCGTCCTTCATGGACGCGGCGGGCAAGGCGGCGCTCCGGGCGGAGATCGACTCCTACACCGCCGCCTGGCAGGGCTGACGCCGCCGCCCCCGCGCGCCCCGGCGACAATGGGCCGCATGCCCACCCTGAAGATCGCCGAAAGCCCCGCCCCGGGCCTCCCCTCCGCCGCCGAGCGGGGCGCGTTCGCCGCCGTGGCCCACCGCGGCGACCCCTATGTCTGCCGCGAGAACACCCTCGCCTCGGTCCGCTCGGCGCTGCGGGCGGGGGCGGACGCGGTGGAGATCGACGTCCGGCTCACCCGGGACGGCGTGCCCGTACTGCTGCACGACGCGACGCTGGAGCGCCTCTGGGGCCACGACCGGCCGCTGGCCGCGCTCACCGCCGACGAGCTGCGCGGGCTGACCGGCGGCCGGGTGCCCACCCTGCGCGAGGCGCTCGCCCTCGGCGGGACCGGCACCGCCGGGGAGGCTTCCGGGTGGCGGCTGTTCATCGACCTGCCGGACCCCTCGGCCGCGGAGGCGACCGTCGCCGAGGTGCGGGCGAGCGGGGCGGCCGGGCGGGTGTACTACTGCGGCGGCACGGCGGCCATGCTCGCCGTCCGCCGGGCGGACGCCGAGGCCGAGATCGCCCTCACCTGGACGACGCTGGCCCCGCCGCGCGCCGCGCTGCTCGGCCGGGTGCGCCCGCGCTGGCTCAACTACCGCTTCGGGCTGGTGAGCCCGGAGCTCGTCGCCCGCAACCACGCCCAAGGGCTGCTGGTCTCGGCCTGGACGGCCGACACCCGCCTCACCATGCGGCGACTGCTGGCCGCGGGCGTGGACGCGATCACCACCAACCGCATCGGCGCCCTGCGGTCCCTGTCACCCCGCTGAAGACGGCCGGCCGGGGGGCCGGGCGGGGCGGGGAGGGCGGGCCGGGCAGGACGGCCCGGCCGGGCCGTCACAGGCCGACGATCTCGTTCCACTCCTTGGTGAAGCCGGGGCGCTCCTTGGACGTCATGTCGCGGGCGGTGGCGAGCCGCTTGCGCATGTCGTCGCTGGGGAAGATCAGGGGATTCTCGGCGAGCTCGGCGAGCTCCTGGTCCTTGGCGGAGGCCAGGACGTCACGGGCGGCGGGGACGGGACAGACGTAGTTGACCGCGGTGGCCAGCCGGGCGGCCACCTCGGGCCGGTAGTAGTGGTCGATGAGGTCTTCCGCGTTGCGCTTGTGGCGGGCGAGGTTGGGGATCATCAGGCTCTCGGCCCACAGCTCCGCGCCCTCCTCCGGCACGACGAACGCGATGTCGGGGTTGTCGGCCTGGAGCTGGATGACGTCCCCGGAGTACGCCTGGCAGGCCAGGACATCACCGGAGGAGAGGTCCTTGATGTAGTCGTTGCCCGTGAAGCGCCGGATGTGGCGCTTGCGGACGAGGCCGCGCAGCTGGTCGGTCATGGTGTGGAAGTCGTCGGCGGTCCAGCGGGTGACGTCGGCGCCGTTGCCCTGCATCAGCAGGCAGAACGCCTCGTCCAGCCCGGCGAGCAGGGTGACGCGCCCGCGGAGGTCGTCCTTCCACAGCTCCGAGGTGTGCCGGATCTCGCGGCCGAGCTTCTTGCGGTTGTAGGCGATGCCCGTGATGCCGGACTGCCAGGGGACGGTGTGCTTGCGGCCCGGGTCGAAGGGGGGCTTGCGCAGCAGCGGGTCGAGGTACCGGGAGACGTGCGGCTGCCGGGAGCGGTCCATCTCCTGCACCCAGCCGAGGTGGACGTAGCGCGCGCACATCCAGTCGCTGACGACGACGAGGTCCCGCCCGGTGTCCTGATGGTTCATCAGGGCGGGGCTGACCTTGCCGAAGAACTCGTCGTTGTCGTTGATCTCCTCGGTGTACTTCACCGAGATGCCGCTGCGCTTCTCGAAGTCCTCCAGCGTCGGACGGCGCTGCGCGTCGTGGTCGTCGGTGTCGATGTAGAGCGGCCAGTTGGCGAAGACGAGCCGCTTCTCGCCGCCGGAGCGGTCCACCGCCGCCCGGTCCCCCGGCCCGACGTACGCGGCGGGCACCCCGCACCCGGCGAGTGCGGCGGCCCCCGCGCCGGCGCCCAGGGCGCGCAGCAGGGAACGGCGGGACAGGCTCTTCACAGGGCTCACTCGCATTTCGGCAGCATGGCGGGTCGGATCTTCGCGGACAATGTACGGCCTGTCCGGGGGCGGGCCGCCTCCCCCGACACCTTGCCGGGCCGGGCCGCCGGGGCGAGCAGCGCGTGGACGGCTGCCGCGCCCAGGCGCACAGGGCGGCGACCGACCACAGGACGATGTGCCAGGCGTCGGTGCACTGTGCCGCGTGCAGGGGCCCTCTCCGGGGTGCCGGGAGGTCGTCGGCGGCTATGCGCCCGGCCGGCTCGGCCGAGCCCGCACGGGCCTGGACCGGGCTGGCCGGCACCGCGCCGATCACGGCCGGCACCAGGGCGTCGGCGCCGCCCTTGACGGTGTTGGGAAACCGGCCGCCATGCCGACCCGGGCGGGCCGCACCAGGCTCCTCGCCCGGGCATCGATGATACCGGCCGGGCGGCGGCCGGTCGCCGAAAGGGCGGCGGCCCCACCGAGAAGTCCGGTGGGGCCGCCGCCCTTGCGGGTGTGAGTCCGGCTCAGCCGAGCGACGTCATCACGTGCTTGACGCGCGTGTAGTCCTCGAACCCGTAGGCCGAGAGGTCCTTGCCGTAGCCGGACTTCTTGAAGCCGCCGTGGGGCATCTCGGCGACGAGCGGGATGTGGGTGTTGATCCACACGCAGCCGAAGTCGAGCTTCTTGGACATCCGCATGGCCCGCCCGTGGTCCTTGGTCCACACCGAGGAGGCCAGGGCGTACTCGACGCCGTTGGCGTAGGTGACGGCCTGCTCCTCGTCGGTGAAGGGCTGGACGGTGATGACGGGGCCGAAGACCTCCTGCTGGACGATCTCGTCGTCCTGCTTGAGCCCGGAGACGACGGTCGGGGCGTAGAAGAAGCCCTTCTCACCGACCCGGTGGCCGCCCGCCTCGATCTTGGCGTGGGCCGGCAGCCGCTCGATGAAGCCGGTCACCTGCTTGAGCTGGTTGGCGTTGTTCAGCGGCCCGTACAGCACGTCCTCGTCGTCCGGCTGCCCGGTCTTGGTGTCGGCCGCGGCCTTGGCGAGCGCCGTCACGAACTCGTCGTGGATCGACTCGTGCACCAGCACCCGGGTGGCGGCCGTACAGTCCTGGCCCGCGTTGAAGAAGCCGGCGACCGAGATCTCCTCGACGGACTTGGCGATGTCGGCGTCCTCGAAGACGACGACGGGCGCCTTGCCGCCCAGCTCCAGGTGGACGCGCTTGAGGTCCTTGGAGGCGGACTCCGCGACCTGCATGCCCGCCCGCACGGACCCGGTGATCGAGGCCATGGCCGGCACCGGGTGCTCGACCATGAGGCGGCCGGTGTCGCGGTCGCCGCAGATGACGTTGAAGACACCCTTGGGGTGGCCCAGCTCCTCCAGGACCCCGCCGATGATCTCGGCGATGAGGACCGTGGAGGCCGGGGTGGTGTCGGAGGGCTTCAGGACGACGGTGTTGCCCGCGGCGAGCGCCGGGGCGAACTTCCACACGGCCATCATCATCGGGTAGTTCCACGGCGCGACCTGCGCGCAGACGCCGACCGGCTCACGGCGGACGATGGAGGTCAGGCCCTCCATGTACTCGCCGGCCGAGCGGCCCTCCAGCAGGCGGGCGGCACCGGCGAAGAAGCGGATTTGGTCCACCATCGGCGGGACCTCGTCGCTGCGCGTGAGCGCCAGCGGCTTGCCGGTGTTCTCGGACTCGGCGGCGACCAGGTCCTCGGCCCGCGCCTCGAAGGCGTCAGCGATCTTCAGCAGCACCTTCTGGCGCTCGGCGGGCACCACATCGCGCCAGGCCGGGAAGGCCGCCTCGGCCGCGGCCATGGCGGCGTCCACGTCGGCGGCGCCCGACAGCGCGGCGGTGGCGTACGCCTCGCCGGTGGCCGGATTGACCACCTCGGTGGTCCGCCCGTCGGCGGCGTCCCGGAACTCCCCGTCGATGTAGTTGCGAAGACGACGCAGCTCGGTGGTCACTTGTGCCACCCCTCCATTCAGATGTCCGCTGGGTGAGACGCCCAGCCTAGTCAGTAGGGCGACGCTTTCGACATACCCATCACCCATGAACAACGGAATCAGTTATTCAGGCATACCTGTACAACGAATTTCATCGGTTCAGGGTTGCCAGACAGTCGAGTCCCATGCACAGTGGTGTCCGTGGCCACTCGTAGTGCAGACCCGAAGAGCGTGCACGGCACGCCGCCGATCGACGCCGTCTCCCTGGCGATCATCGAACAGCTCCAGGAGGACGGCCGCCGCCCGTACGCGGCGATCGGCAAGGCCGTCGGTCTGTCCGAGGCGGCGGTCCGGCAGCGGGTGCAGAAGCTGCAGGACCAGGGCGTGATGCAGATCGTCGCCGTCACCGACCCGCTCACCGTCGGGTTCCGGCGCCAGGCGATGGTCGGCGTCAACGTCGAGGGCGACCTCGATCCGGTCGCCGACGCCCTGACCGCGATGGACGAGGTGGAGTACGTCGTGGTGACCGCGGGCTCCTTCGATCTCCTCATCGAGATCGTCTGCGAGGACGACGACCACCTCCTGGCAACGATCAACAAGCGCATCCGGACCCTCCCCGGCGTGCGCTCCACCGAGAGCTTCGTCTATCTCAAGCTCCGCAAGCAGACCTACACATGGGGAACCCGATAGCCGTGAGCAAGGACCTCTCCCGAACGGCGTACGACCACCTGTGGATGCACTTCACCCGCATGTCGTCGTACGAGAACGCCCCCGTGCCCACCATCGTGCGCGGCGAGGGCACCTACATCTACGACGACAAGGGCAAGCGCTACCTCGACGGTCTCGCCGGCCTGTTCGTCGTCCAGGCGGGCCACGGCCGTGCCGAGCTCGCCGAGGCCGCCAACAAGCAGGCGCAGGAGCTGGCGTTCTTCCCGGTGTGGAGCTACGCCCACCCCAAGGCCGTCGAGCTCGCCGAGCGGCTGGCGCACTACGCCCCGGGCGACCTGAACAAGGTCTTCTTCACCACCGGCGGCGGCGAGGCCGTCGAGACCGCGTGGAAGCTGGCCAAGCAGTACCACAAGCTGACCGGCAACCACACGAAGTACAAGGTCATCTCGCGGGCCGTCGCCTACCACGGCACCCCGCAGGGCGCCCTGTCCATCACCGGGCTGCCCGCGCTGAAGGCCCCCTTCGAGCCGCTGGTCCCCGGCGCGCACAAGGTCCCCAACACCAACATCTACCGCGCGCCGATCCACGGTGACGACCCGGAGGCCTTCGGCCGCTGGGCCGCCGACCAGATCGAGCAGGAGATCCTCTTCGAGGGCCCGGACACCGTCGCGGCCGTCTTCCTGGAGCCCGTGCAGAACGCGGGCGGCTGCTTCCCGCCGCCCCCCGGGTACTTCCAGCGCGTGCGCGAGATCTGCGACAAGTACGGCGTGCTGCTCGTCTCGGACGAGGTCATCTGCGCCTTCGGCCGCCTCGGCACGATGTTCGCGTGCGACAAGTTCGGCTACGTGCCGGACATCATCACCTGCGCCAAGGGCATGACCTCGGGCTACTCGCCGATCGGCGCGGCCGTCATCTCCGACCGGATCGCCGAGCCGTTCTTCAAGGGCGACGCGACCTTCCTGCACGGCTACACCTTCGGCGGGCACCCGGTCTCCGCCGCGGTCGCGCTGGCCAACCTCGACATCTTCGAGCGCGAGGGCCTCAACCAGCACGTGCTGGACAACGAGGCCGCCTTCCGCGCGACGCTCTCCAAGCTGGGCGACCTGCCGATCGTCGGCGACGTCCGCGGCAACGGCTTCTTCTACGGCATCGAGCTGGTGAAGGACAAGGCCACCAAGGAGTCCTTCACCCCCGAGGAGTGCGAGCGGCTGCTCTACGGCTACGTCTCCAAGGAGCTGTTCGAGAACGGGCTGTACTGCCGGGCCGACGACCGCGGCGACCCGGTCATCCAGCTCTCGCCCCCGCTGATCTCCGACCAGTCGACGTTCGACGAGATCGAGCAGATCGTCCGCGGCGTCCTCACGGAGGCCTGGACCAAGATCTGACCCCCGCCCCGGACGGGCCGCCACGGCGGCCCCTCCCTCCCGCCGTGGCCCCGCGCGACCCCCTTCGCTTCACGCGCGCGTGGGCCACGGCATTTTTCCGCCCTTCTGCCGCCGGTCTCCCGCGGACGGCCCCGTCGCCCCGGCCGCCCCGGCCGCACGCCGGACGCGCCCCGCCGCACCTCCGCTCACCGGCGCTGCGCGGGTGCGCTCCGACCGCTGAGCGACGCCCGGGGATGAGGCCGACCGGAGGAAAGTGAGCCACTCCAGCGCCGAGCCTGGGTGGGGGCTAGGATCCCGGTTCCGTACGGTGCCAGTGACCCAATGGCCTCCGGTTCGTTCACCCGGACAGGGGAACGGACCCTTCAGCGACCCGAGGTGCTCGATATGGTGGCCCCGCCGGACAACGACGTGCTCTGGGCACGCGGCCTGCACTACGCATACAGCGGTTCCCCCGCTCTCGCCGGAGTCTCCATCGGCGTGCGCGAAGGCGAGATCCTCGCCGTCACCGGACCACGGGGCTCCGGGAAGTCCACCCTCCTCAAGTGCCTGTCGGGACAGCTCCTGCCCGCGCCCGGCGAGGTGTGGTTCAACAGCGCCCCCGTGCACACCCTCCCCCGCTCCGCGCGGGAGCGGCTGCGCCGCGAGCGGTTCGGCTGGATCGACAGCGAGCCGCACCTCGTGCCGGAGCTGACGGGCTGGGAGAACACCGCCCTGCCCCTGCTGATGCGCGGCACCGGCCACCGGGCCGCCAAGCGGACCGCCATGGAGTGGCTGGAGCGCCTCGACGTCGGCGAGTGCGCCCGCAAGCGGCCCGGGGCGCTGCTGCAGGCCCAGCGCCAGCGGATCGCCGTCGCCCGGGCGCTGGCCACCGAACCGACGGTGATCTTCGCGGACGAGCCGACCGCGCCGCTGCACAGCGCCGACCGCGCCCAGGTGCTGCGCACCCTGACCACGGCCGCCCGCTCGCACCACATCACGGTCGTCATCGCCACCCTCGACGACGAGATCGCCACGCTGGCCGACCGGACGGTCACCCTGGTCGACGGCAGGCGCGGCAGCGGGATCCCGGCGCCGGACGCGCTCGGCGGAGAGGGCAGGGCCGCGTGCTCAGTCTCCGCCTAGCGCGCGGCGCGCACCCGCTCGTCCTGCTGCGCAGGCTGCTGGTCGCCGCCGCGGCGGCGGGCGTCGGCTTCCTGCTGCTGTGCACCCTGGGGTACGCGGTCGCCCACCCCAGGGCGACCGGTCAGGCCGTCGTGCGCCTGGTGTGGTGCGCGGTGCCCTTGGCGGCGGTCGTGCAGTTCGCCCTCGCCGTGGCCCGCACGGACCCCGCCACCCGGCCCCGGAAGGGCCTGGACGCCGCGGGCCTCGGGCCGGTGCGCATGTCCCTGCTCGCCGCCGCGTCGACGGCGATCTCCTGCACGCTCGGCAGCGGTGCCGCCCTCGTGGTCTACCTGGTGCTCCGCGGCGACCTGGGCGGCCCGCTCAGCGGCTCCGCCGCCCGGCTGCTGGACGGCCGCGCCTCCCTGCCGTGGGGCGCGGCGCTCACGCTGCTCGCCCTGCTCCCGGCCCTGGCGGCGGGCACGTGCGCCGTCGCCCTGCGCCCCCGGTCCGACGCGAGGCCGGCCGCGCAGCCGGCCGCCCCGGACGCCCCCGAGCCCCCACCGGCCGCGCCGGCGGCGCCCCGGCCCGGCTACGCGGGCCTCCCCTGGGGCATCGCCATCATCGCGGTCGGCCTCGCCATGGAGGCGTACGTGGCCCGGGGGCCGGCCCCCGCCCCCGACAGCCTCCTCGCGCTGCCCGGTCACGGCACCTCGCCCGGAGTCGTCGGCGGCTGGCTGCTCGCCTCCATGGGGCTGGTCCTGGCCGGGCCCGGGCTCACCCACTGGTGCGGGGCGCTGCTGGCGGCCGGGCGGCCCGGCGCCGTGCGGCTGCTGGCCGGCCGCATACTGCAGGAAGCGGCCACCGGGATCGGGCGCCCCCTGGGCGTCCTGTGCGCGGTCGCGTCGGGCGCCCTCGCGGCGGCCGAGCTGTACGGCACCGCCTGGGAGACGTCGGGGCCCCGCCCCTTCGGCCCGCTCACCGGCCTCGGCGCGGCCCTGGTGATGGCCTGTGTGACCGCCACCGCCATCACCGCCGCCCTGGACAGCCGCCGGAACCGCACCGGCACGACGGCGGCTCTGCTGCGCCTCGGCCTCCCCGCCTCCATGCTCCGCGGCGCGGCCGTCCTGCGCACCTGTGTACTGCTGGCCGTGCTGACCCCGCTGACCTGGACGATCGCGGTACTGACAGCACTTCCCATGACCAGGTGAACGCCATATCCGAGCGCACACCTGACCAGGTGCACGCCATGACGAGGGGGACGGGCGATGGCCGGCGGAGCGGACCGGGAGATCGAGTCGCTGGCGGAGTTCGACCGGGCCGCCGCCGCCCGTTCCCTCAGCGGGTGCCGGGTACAGTCGGTCGACCTGACGGCCCGCACCGCGGAGCTGCTGGCCACCGACACCGCGGACACCGTGTTTCTCGGCTGCCCCATGGAGCCGGACGCCGCCGCGAAGGCGCGGGCCGACGGCGCGCTGGTCTTCCCGCCTGTTCCGGACCTGCCCTTCGACCCGTACCGCGGCACGCTCTACGGACCGGAGGAGCTGTTCGAGAGCCTGGAGAAGGGGTATGGGAACACCCCTGACGCCCTGACGTACGCGTGGTTCGAACAGAGCAGGGCGAGCGGTGACATCTTCGCGTCGATGCTGCGCGCGCTCCACGACGACGCGGTCTCCGACGCCCTGGACGAGCTCCTGGCCGGGCGGCGCGTCGTCGGCGTCATGGGCGGCCACGCTCTGGAGCGCGGCTCCGCGGGCTACGCGAGCGCCGCCCGGCTCGGCCGGTCCCTGGCCCGTGCGGGGTTCACGGTGGCGACCGGCGGCGGGCCGGGCGCCATGGAGGCGGCGAACCTCGGGGCGTACGCCGCGCCCTTCGACGACGCGATGCTGGACGAGGCCCTGGCGCTCCTGGCCCCGGTCCCCTCCTTCACCCCCTCCGTCGCCGACTGGGCCGCCGCCGCGCTGTCCGTCCGCGCGCTGCGGCCCGGCGGCGGGGCCTCGGTGGGCATCCCGACGTGGTTCTACGGGCACGAGCCGCCCAACGCCTTCGCCACGCACATCGCGAAGTACTTCGCCAACGCCGTCCGCGAGGACGGCCTCCTCGCCCGCGCCGGCGCCGGCGTCGTCTTCCTCCCGGGCGCGGCCGGGACCGTGCAGGAGATCTTCGACAACGCGGCCCCGAACTTCTACGGCTCACGCGGTGAGCCCAGGCCCATGGTGCTCGTGGGCCGCGAGCACTGGAGCCGTACACTTCCGACCTGGCCCCTGCTGGAAGCGCTGGCGGCCGGGCGGCCCATGGCCGGCCGGAAGGCCCTGGTCGACGCGGCCGAGGAGGTGCCCGCGGCGCTGGCCCGGCTCACGGGCCGTCAGGAGGAGCCGGCACCCGGTACCGGTTCTTGACCTTTTCTTGACTCAAGGCAACTTCGCCGCCGAAATGCGCGTCTGGTTCAGGAGCACGACGGTTTATCAGGCGAACGGAGCTATTGGTGATCATCGGCCTTCTGACGGCTGTCGCGGCCTCGGCCTGTTATGGAACAGGCTCGGTCCTCCAAGCCGTGGGATCGCGCAAATCGGCCCGCCGGGAGGCCGCCGCGGCCTCCACCTCGGGCACCACCCAGCACGGTGGCCCGAGCCTCTCCTCCACCGCGAAGGCAGCGGTGACGTGGGAGTTCATGGTCGGCACGGTCCTGGACTTCGTCGGCTTCGGGCTCGGCGCGCTGGCCGCCCGGATGCTGCCGCTGTTCCTGTCCCAGACGGTCATCAGCGCCAACCTCGTCGTCACCGCCGTCCTGAGCATCAAGCTCCTGGGCATCCGGCTGACCAAGCCGGAGTGGATGTCGATCGGCGTCGTCTGCTCCGCCCTGGTCCTGCTGGCGACCGCGGCGGGCCACGAGGGCGGCGGGGACGCCGCCCGGTCCACCCACTGGTGGCTGCTGGTCATCTCGGTCGTGCTGATGGGCGGTGGCACCATCGCCGTGCGCCTGATGGGCGGGCGGGCCGCCATCCTGGCCGGTCTGCTGTCCGGCCTCGGCTTCGGCGCCATCGGCGTCGGGGTGCGCATCCTGGACGGCATCGACCCGTTCGACCTGCCCACCCTGATCGCCGACCCGGCGCTCTACGCCATCCTCATATCGGGCTCCGTCGGCATGTACCTGCACACGGTCGCCCTGCAGATCGGCTCGGTCAACGGCGCCACGGCGGCCCTGGTCGTGGGCGAGACCGTGCTGCCCGGCGCGATCGGCGTCCTGCTCCTGGGGGACTCCTCGCGCTCGGGCTTCGCCTGGATGGCCGTCCTCGGCTTCGCCCTCGCGGTGGCCGGCGCGGTCGCGGTCGCCTGGTTCGGCGAACCGGAAGGCGGCGCGGTCGAGGAACCGGAAGCGAAGAAACTCGAACCGACCGCGGCCGGCTGAGGCCCGCGGCCGCGCGAAAGGGCCCGCTGCCCGTCCC
The DNA here is from genome assembly GCF_040646215.1 of Streptomyces sp. NPDC046215. Taxonomy (NCBI): domain Bacteria; kingdom Bacillati; phylum Actinomycetota; class Actinomycetes; order Kitasatosporales; family Streptomycetaceae; genus Streptomyces; species Streptomyces sp. NPDC046215. The sequence goes on from NZ_JBEYZW010000034.1 coordinate 33,248, forward strand.
CTCGAAGGGACGGGCAGCGGGCCCTTTCCGTCGTCAGGGGCGCGGTGTCAGCCGGCCGCCCCGTCGGCACCCTCCAGCACCACCACGTCGTTGACGTCGAACACGACACCCACCCGGTCCCCGGCCTCCGGCGCCTCCCGCAGCCCGCAGGCCGCCTCCAGCACCGGACCGTCCTCAGGGCGGAGCAGCACCACGACGTGGTCGCCCCGGAACGTCCGGCCGCTCACTGTGCACGGCAGCCCTCCGGCCTCCGGCACCAGGCGGACACCCGTGGGCCGCACGAGCAGCCGGCAGGCGCCCTGCCGCGTCCCCGGGGGGACCGGCACCGTGCCCCACACCGTGTCCGCCCGCTCGCCGCCGACCGTCGCCGCGACCACGTTGTCGAAGCCGAGGAAGCGGGCGACGAACTCCGAAGCGGGCCGCTGCCAGACCTCCAGCGGCGTCCCGGCCTGGGCGATGCGCCCGTCGCGCATGACCACCACCCGGTCGGCCAGGGCGAACGCCTCGCCCTGGTCGTGCGTGACCGCCAGCACCGTGGTGCCCAGGCGGCCGAAGAGCTCCCTCAGCTCCACGACCAGCCGCTCCCGCAGGGTCCGGTCGAGCTGGCCGAGCGGCTCGTCGAGCATCAGCAGCCGCGGCCTGGGGGCGAGCGCCCGCGCGAGGGCGACGCGCTGCTGTTCGCCGCCGGACAGCGCGGCCACGGCGCGCCGCTGGGCCCCGGGCAGGCCCACCATGTCGAGGAGTTCGGTGACCCGCCGCTCCGTCTCGGCGCGCCCCGTCCCGCGCATGCGCAGCCCGAAGGCGACGTTGCCGCCGACGTCCCGCTGCGGGAAGAGCTGGTGGTCCTGGAACATCAGGCCCACTTCGCGCCGGTGCGTGGGCACGCTCGCCTGGTCCCGCCCGGAGAGGAACACCCGCCCGGCGTCCGCGCGCTGCAGCCCGGCGACCACCCGCAGCAGCGTGGACTTGCCGCTGCCGCTCGGCCCGAGCACACACACCGTCTCGTGCTCCGCCACCGCCAGGTCCACCGCGTCGACCACCGCGCGGTCCCCGAAGCGGACCGTCACCCCGGCCAGTCTCAGCAACGACATCTAGAACTCTCCCGAACGGTCGGTGCGGACGCGCTCCAGAACCAGCAGCGCCGCCGCGCACACCAGCATCAGGATCGTGCTGAGGGCCATGGCCTGCCCGTAGTTGAGCTCACCGGGGCGGCCGAGCAGCCGGGCCACGGCCACCGGAAGGGTCGGGTTGTCGGGGCGGGCGATGAAGACGGTCGCCCCGAACTCCCCCAGCGACACCGCGAACGCGAAGCCCGCCGCGACCGCCAGTGCCCGCCCGACGAGCGGCAGGTCGACCTCGCGCCACGCCCGCAGGGGCGAGGCGCCGAGCACCGCGGCCGCCTCGCGCAGCCGGGCGTCGACCGCGCGCAGCACCGGCAGCATGGTCCGTACGACGAAGGGCACGCCCACCAGTGCCTGCGCGAGGGGCACCAGGATCCACGAGGCCCGCAGGTCCAGCGGAGGCTCGTCCAGGGTGATCAGGAAGCCGAAGCCGACCGTCACGGCGGAGGTGCCGAGCGGCAGCATGAGCAGGGCGTCGAAGCCGCGGACGAGCCGGCCGGCCCGCCGGGTGAGCGCGGCGGCCGCCAGTCCGCCCACCACGACCGCGATGCCGGTGGCCGCCAGCCCGTACGCCAGGGAGTTCCCGACGGCCTCCAGCGGGGGCACGACGAACGTCCCGCCGTTGTCCCCCGCCGATGCCAGGGCCCGGTAGAAGGCGAAGCCGAAGCCGTCCGGGCCGTCGAAGGAGCGCAGGACGAGCACCACGAGCGGCAGGACGACGAGCAGCGCGGCCACGGTCAGGACGAAGCCCAGCAGGTTCCACTGGGCGGCGCCCCGCGGGCGGCGGGAGGTGTGCGCGGCGTCGACCAGCTTCAGGGCGGATTCCCTGCGCCGCACCGTCCGGGCGTGCACGGCCAGCAGCACCGCGACGGCCGCGAACTGCACGAGCGTGAGGACGGCGGCCGTCGGCAGGTCCAGCAGCTGCGCGGTCTGCTGGTAGATCTCCACTTCCAGGGTGGCGTAGCGGGGCCCGCCGAGGATCTGCACGACGCCGAAGGAGGTGAAGGTGAAGAGGAAGACCATGAGGGCGGCGGCGGCCACGGCGGGGGCGAGGGCGGGCAGGGTCACCCACCGCCACGCCGAGAACCGGCCGGCGCCCAGCACCCGTGCCGCCTCTTCCTGGCGGGGGTCGAGCTGGGCCCAGAGGCCGCCGACGGTCCGCACGACGACGGCGTAGTTGAAGAAGACGTGGGCGAGGAGGATCGCCCAGACCGTGGTGTCCAGGCGCACCCCCCAGGTCTCGTCCAGCAGCCCGCCGCGGCCGAGCAGTGCCAGGAAGGCCGAGCCGACGACGACGGTCGGCAGGACGAAGGGGACGGTGACCACGGCCCGCAGCAGGTGCTTGCCGGGGAAGTCGAAACGCGCGAAGACGTACGCCGCCGGGAGGGCGAGGGCGAGGGTCAGGGCGGTGGAGGCGGCGGCCTGCCAGGTGGTGAACCACAGGACGTGCCCGACGGCGGGGTCGGTGAGGACCTCGCCGACCCGCCCGAACTGCCACTGCCCGCCGTCCTTGAGCCCCCGGGAGACGATCGCGGTGACGGGGTAGGCGAAGAAGACGCCGAAGAAGGCCAGCGGCACGGCCATCAGCGCGCACCGCACCGCCGCCTGCCGGATGGCCGGCCGCCGGGAGTCGCCCGGGGCGGCCCGCTCCGGGAGGTCTACTTCAGGACGAGCGAGGACCATGCCTTGACCCACTGGTCGCGGTTCTTGGCGATCTTCTCCGGGGCGAGGGTCTCCGGGGAGTCGACCTTCGCGCCGTACTTGGTGAACAGGCCGGGCAGGGCGGCGTCCTGGTGGGCGGGCTTGACGAACATCTTCAGGGGCATGTCCTCCTGGAACTTCTTGTCCAGCAGGAAGTCGATCAGGGCCTTGCCGCCGTCGGTGTTCTTCGCGCCCTTGAGCAGCCCGGCGAATTCGATCTGCCGGAAGCAGGTACCGGTGGCGACCCCGGTCGGGGCCTCCTCGGGCTCCGGCTTGACGCCCATGACCTCGGCGGGCGGGCTGGAGGCGTAGGAGACGACGAGCGGCTTGTCGCCCTTGGCCTTCTTGCCTCCCGCGGAGCCGGAGAAGCGCTCGCTGTAGGCCTGCTCCCAGCCGTTGACGACCTCGACGCCGTTGTCCTTGAGCTTCTTCCAGTAGTCCTGCCAGCCGGAGTCGCCGTACTTGGCGATGGTGCCGAGCTGGAAGGCGAGACCGGGCGAGGAGGTCGCGGGGTTCTCGGTGACCAGAAGGTTCTTGTACTCCGGCTTGATCAGGTCGTCGAACGTCCGCGGCGGGGTGAGCTTGTGGTCGGCGAAGTAGGCGCGGTCGTAGTTGACGCAGATGTCGCCGGTGTCGATCGGCGTCACCCGGTGCTCGGCGGCGTCGGCCTGGAGGTCCTTGGGGACGCGGTCGAGGCCCTTGGCCTCGTACGGCGTGAAGAGGCCCTTGTCGAGCGCCCGCGACAGCAGGGTGTTGTCGACGCCGAAGAAGACGTCGCCCTGCGGGTGGCTCTTGGAGAGGATCGCCTGGTTGACGGCCGTGCCGGCGTCCCCGCCCTTGATGACCTTGACCTTGTATCCGCTCCGGCGCGTGAACTCCTGGAGCACCTCGGGGGACGCCTCGAAGGAGTCGTGCGAGACGAGGGTGACGGTCTTGCTCCCGCCCGCCGACCCGCCGGAGTCGTCCGAGCCGCCGCAGGCCGCCAGCACGGGCAGGCAGACGGCGGTGGCGGCGGCCGCGCCGAGGGCACGCCTGAGGTTGGTGTTCATGATCGAGCTGACTCCCTACGCCGGTATGACCCGGATCAGGTCCGAGGGTCTGCGGGCTGTGCCGCACTCTCAGCGCGCTGGGCGCTCCCCTGTCGGATTGTTCACTTGTGCGAAGGCACCGTATCAGTGCCGGTGCGCGGCGCCACCGGTCAGTACCGGTGGCCGGCTCAGCGCTCGGCGGCGGCCAGCTGGCCGCAGGCGCCGTCGATCTCCTGGCCGCGGGTGTCCCGTACGGTCACGGGGACGCCGTGGGCGGCGATGGCCGCGACGAACGCCCGCTCGTCCTCCGGCCGGGAGGCCGTCCACTTGGAACCCGGGGTGGGGTTCAGCGGGATCAGGTTGACGTGGACGCGCTTGCCCTTGAGGAGCCGGCCGAGGAGGTCGCCCCGCCACGCCTGGTCGTTGATGTCGCGGATGAGGGCGTACTCGATGGAGATCCGGCGGCCGGACTTCTCCGCGTACTCCCAGGCGGCGTCGAGGACCTCGCGGACCTTCCAGCGGGTGTTGACGGGCACCAGGGTGTCGCGCAGCTCGTCGTCGGGCGCGTGCAGCGAGACGGCGAGGCGGCACTTGAAGCCCTCGTCGGCGAACCGCAGCATGGCCGGGACCAGGCCGACGGTGGAGACGGTGATCCCGCGCTGGGAGATGCCCAGGCCGTCCGGCTCGGGGTCGGTGAGCCGCCGGATGGCGCCCACGACCCGCTTGTAGTTGGCGAGCGGCTCGCCCATGCCCATGAAGACGATGTTCGACAGCCGCGCGGGCCCGCCCGGCACCTCGCCGTCGCGCAGCGCGCGCATGCCGTCCACGATCTGGTGGACGATCTCGGCGGTGGACAGGTTGCGGTCCAGCCCGGCCTGGCCCGTGGCGCAGAACGGGCAGTTCATCCCGCATCCGGCCTGGGAGCTGATGCACATGGTGACCCGGTCGGGGTAGCGCATCAGCACGGACTCGACCAGGGTGCCGTCGTGCAGGCGCCACAGGGTCTTGCGGGTGGTGTCGTCGTCGCACGAGATGTGCCGGACGACACTCATCAGCTCCGGCAGCAGCTCGGCCGCGAGCTTCGTCCGGGCCGCGGCCGGGATGTCGGTCCATGCCTCGGGGTCGTGCGCGTACCGGGCGAAGTAGTGCTGCGACAGCTGCTTGGCGCGGAAGGGCTTCTCGCCGATCGCGGCGACCGCCTCACGGCGCTCGGCGGGCGAGAGGTCGGCAAGGTGTCGCGGGGGCTTCTTGGCCCCGCGAGGGGCGACGAACGTCAGTTCTCCAGGCGCGGGGGCCATGAGCGAAAACTCCTCATTGCTACGGGATTGCTACGAGAGCGGATGATCTCCGCACGCGCGGAGCCAGCGGCAGGACAATGCCGGAACCCGGAGATCTCACAGGGGAACCCCCGCGGGCGCGGGGCCGGAAAAGGGCCCGTCGCACGGCGACGAGCCCTTCCAGAGTACCCGGCCCGCGTTCAGGCCGAGCCGACGAAGATCACCATCAGCAGCCACACCACCGGTGCGGTCGGCAGCAGCGAGTCCAGCCGGTCCATGATCCCGCCGTGACCGGGCAGCAGGGCGCCCATGTCCTTGATGCCCAGATCACGCTTGATCATGGACTCCCCCAGGTCGCCCAGCGTGGCGCTGGCCGCGACGGCGAGACCCAGCAGCAGACCCTGCCACCACGCTCCGCCGTCGATCAGGAAGTGCATGCACAGCGCGCCCGCGACCATGGCGAACGCCACGGCTCCGGCCAGGCCCTCGCGGGTCTTGCCGGGGCTGATGCGCGGCGCCAGCTTGCGCTTGCCGAACTTCCAGCCCACCGCGTACGCGCCGGTGTCGCTGACCACCGTGAGCACCAGGAAGGTGAGCACCCGCCACGCGCCGTCGTCCGCGGCGAGCATCAGCGCCACGAACGTCGCCAGGAAGGGCACGTAGAACGCCGCGAAGATGCCCGCCGTGACGTCCCTGAGGTAGTCCTCCGGCGGCTCCGTCATGCGCCACACGAGCACGGCGAGCGCGGTGAAGGCCATGGCGACCCACGCCCCCTCCGCCCCGGTCACATAGCCCGCGATGACCATGCCGGCGCCACCGAGGGCGAGCGGCACCAGAGGCGCCCGGACGGCCTTCCGCTCGCCGAGGCGGGAGGTCAGCTCCCACAGCCCGACGACGACGGCCAGCACGATCACGCCCAGGAAGACGGGCTTGTAGATGAACAGGGAGGCGATGATGACCGCGCCGAGGCCCAGCCCCACCCCTATCGCTGCCCGCAGATCGCGGCCGGCGCTCTTCTTTCCCGCCTTCGGCCCCTGGGGGGACGCAGGCACCTGGGCGGGCTCCTGAGGCCGGATATCGGGCTCCTGTTCATCGCGGAACAGGGGGCCGCCGAGGTCAGCAGCCCCCTGGTCACGGTCGTCCTGGTCTCCGCCTGCGGCGGGCACGATGGGCATGGGGCGAGTCTGCGCCGCGACGCCCGCCTCGTGCACAGGACCCGCCGAGGCCGGGGATACCTCCCCGCCAAGCGAGGGGGAGTATCCCCAGTCGGTGGACCCCCCGTAGCCGGGCCTCGGCGGGGTCCCCCAGGATGTGTCGTTCATCAGACCTCGAGGAGCTCGGCTTCCTTGTGCTTGAGCAGCTCGTCCACCTGCGTGACGTACTTCGCGGTGGTGTCGTCGAGCTCCTTCTCCGCGCGGCGCACCTCGTCCTCGCCGGACTCCTTGTCCTTGACGAGCTTGTCGAGGAGTTCCTTGGCCTTGCGGCGGATGGAACGGATCGAGATCTTCGCGTCCTCGCCCTTGCCCCTGGCGACCTTGATGTACTCCTTGCGGCGCTCCTCGGTCAGCTGCGGGAACGTCACCCGGATGATGCTGCCGTCGTTGCTCGGGTTGACACCGAGGTCCGAGTCGCGGATCGCCTGCTCGATGTTGCGCAGCGCGCTCTTGTCGAAGGGCGTCACCACCGCCATGCGCGGCTCCGGCACCGAGAAGGACGCCAGCTGATTGATGGGCGTCAGCGCACCGTAGTAGTCAGCCACGATCTTGTTGAACATCGCCGGATGCGCACGCCCGGTGCGGATCGCCGCGAAGTCCTCCTTGGCGACCACGACGGCCTTCTCCATCTTCTCCTCGGCCTCGAGGAGGATCTCTTCGATCACCACTTGCTCCTGGTGTTATCAGTAAGCAGAGCCTCGCCCCTGCGCGCGTCTTCTCCTGCACGGTGTCCGACCGGCAGGCAGTTGTCCATCCCCGTGCCGAGGTCTTCCCAAGGCCCGGAGTTGCCGTCCGTGTCAGGCGTGATCGCCACGGACGGCGGTGTGGGCCGTCAGGCCCGCGTGCTCTGGTCGCTCACGAGCGTGCCGATCTTCTCACCCTTGACCGCGCGCGCGATGTTGCCCGCGGCGAGCAGCTCGAAGACGAGGATCGGCAGCTTGTTGTCCATGCACAGGGAGATGGCGGTGGCGTCGGCGACCTTGAGGCCGCGGGAGAGCACCTCGCCGTACTCGAGAGCGTCGAACTTCACCGCGTCGGGGTTCGTCTTCGGGTCCGAGTCGTAGATCCCGTCGACGCCGTTCTTGCCCATGAGGATGGCCTCGGCCTGGATCTCCAGGGCGCGCTGGGCGGCGGTGGTGTCGGTGGAGAAGTAGGGCATGCCCATGCCCGCGCCGAAGATGACGACACGGCCCTTCTCCAGGTGGCGCACCGCGCGCAGCGGGATGAACGGCTCGGCGACCTGGCCCATGGTGATGCCGGTCTGGACCCGCGTCTCGACGCCTTCCTTGACCAGGAAGTCCTGGAGGGCGAGCGAGTTCATCACGGTGCCGAGCATGCCCATGTAGTCCGAACGGGCCCGGTCCATGCCGCGCTGCTGCAGCTCGGCGCCGCGGAAGAAGTTGCCGCCGCCGATGACGACGGCGATCTCGTACCCCTCGCGGACGACCGCCGCGATCTCACGGGCGATGGCGTGCACGACATCGGGGTCGACACCGAGGCCCCCGCCGCCGGCGAATGCCTCACCGGACAGTTTCAGCATGAACCGACGGCGTTTGCCGTGGTCAGCGCTCTGGTCTTCGGCGGCCTGGCTGGCGTCCGCACCCTGATTCATTGGAGATCTCCTCGTGCACATACGAAGAAGGCCATTGCCGGATGGGTCTTTATCAGATCCCTGTGCGGCAATGGCCTCCTCGTCACATCAGCGGCCGACCGGTGGAGGGTCGGCTGCGTACGACCCTAGCGGGTCGCAGGTCAATCGCTGCCCTGCTGACGGCTCAGGCGCCGACGCGGATGCGCGCGAAGCGCTTCAGCGTGACACCGGCCTCGTCCAGGATCTTCTGGACGGACTTCTTGTTGTCCTTGGCGAACGCCTGGTCCAGCAGGACGTTCTCCTTGAAGAAGCCGGTGACGCGACCCTCGACGATCTTCGGCAGGGCGGCCTCGGGCTTGCCCTCCTCGCGAGCGGTGGCCTCGGCGACGCGGCGCTCGTTCTCGACGACGTCGGCCGGGATCTCCTCGCGGGAGAGGAACTTCGGCGCGAACGCGGCGATGTGCTGCGCGACGTCCTTGGCGACCTCGGCGTTCTCCTTGTCGAGCTCGACGAGGACACCGACCTGCGGGGGCAGGTCCGCCGCGGTGCGGTGCATGTACGCGGAGACGACGCCGTCGGCGAAGTACGCGAAGCGGTCGACGACGATCTTCTCGCCGAGGGTGGCGTTGGCCTCGTCCACGAACGCCTGGACGGTCTTGCCGGCCTCGATCTCGGAGGCCATCAGGGCCTCGACGTCGGCCGGGGCGCTCTTGGCGATGTGCGCGGCGAGCGCGTCGGCGACGGCGATGAACTTGTCACCCTTGGCGACGAAGTCGGTCTCGCACTTCAGCTCGACGATGACACCGGAGGTGTTGTCGTCGGCGATGACCGAGACGACGGCACCGTTGGAGGTGGTGCGGCTCTCGCGCTTGGCCACGCCCTTCAGGCCCTTGACGCGCACGATCTCGACGGCCTTCTCCAGGTCGCCGGCCGCCTCGTCCAGCGCCTTCTTGCAGTCCATCATGCCGGCGCCGGTGAGCTCACGGAGCTTCTTGACGTCAGCGGCGGTGAAGTTCGCCATGGTGAATCTCTCTCGGAAGTCGTGGTGACTACGGGTGTACGGCGGGGGCGGCGCGTCGTGCGCCGGCCCCCGCCGTCAACTACCGGATCTGAAGGGTCAGGCCTGCTCGGCGTCCGCGGCCGGAGCCTCGGCGTCAGCGGCCGGGGCCTCGGCGGGAGCCTCAGCAGCGGCCTCGGCCGGCTTCTCGGCGTCGTCCTTCTTCTCGCCCTCGAGCAGGTCGCGCTCCCACTCGGCGAGGGGCTCGCCGGCGGCCTTGTCGGCCTTGGCGTCACCGGTGGCGGCACCGGAGCGGGCGATGAGGCCCTCGGCGACGGCGTCGGCGATCACGCGGGTGAGCAGCGTGACCGAACGGATCGCGTCGTCGTTGCCCGGGATCTTGTAGTCGACCTCGTCGGGGTCGCAGTTGGTGTCGAGGATCGCGACGACCGGGATGCGGAGCTTGCGCGCCTCACCGACGGCGATGTGCTCCTTCTTGGTGTCCACGATCCAGACGGCGCTGGGCACCTTCTGCATCTCGCGGATACCACCGAGGGTCTTCTCCAGCTTGATCTTCTCGCGGGAGAGGACCAGGAGCTCCTTCTTGGTGAGGCCGGAGGCGGCCACATCCTCGAAGTCGATGAGCTCGAGCTCCTTCAGGCGCTGCAGGCGCTTGTAGACGGTCGAGAAGTTGGTGAGCATGCCGCCCAGCCAGCGCTGGTTGACGTACGGCATCCCGACCCGGGTCGCCTGCTCGGCGATGGCCTCCTGGGCCTGCTTCTTCGTACCGACGAACATGATGGAGCCGCCGTGCGCGACGGTCTCCTTGACGAACTCGTAGGCGCGGTCGATGTACGACAGCGACTGGAGCAGGTCGATGATGTAGATGCCGTTGCGCTCCGTGAAGATGAAACGCTTCATCTTCGGGTTCCAACGACGGGTCTGGTGACCGAAGTGGACGCCGCTCTCCAGCAGCTCCCGCATCGTGACGACGGCCATGGCCGCGCTCCTTGACATACTCGGTTCCACGGCGGCCGGGCGGCCGCCGTGCCTGACGCCCCGACGTGTCCGCCGTGGAGGTCACCCTTGCGAGGAACCGTCCGCGGACCGAGAGACACGGCCACCGGGCTGCCCGAAAGGGACTGACGCGCCGGTAGCGGGGCGTGCGAAGTCGATCCGGTCACCCGGATCGCCATGAGAAGTGTACGGGACGGGGGAAGGCCCGGGTGACGGCGTTGTGCACAACCCGCGAGTAGTCCACAGATCCGGTCCATGATCCCCACGGGTCGGCGGTGTGCGGCACGGTTTCGCCATGACCCACTCGCACCGCCTGGGGGCGGCCGCGCTCTGTGCGCTACTGACTGTCATCGCCGCGATCACCTGTGTCACAGGCGTCGCGCGGGCCACAGGCCCCTTCGTCTCGGCTCCTCCCGGGCCGGCCGGCCCGGGAGGCATCGCGGGCGGGGCCACGGGCGACCGCGCCTGGCCGGTCGGTGGGGCGCGCGGGGCCCGGCCCCTGGTCCTGCGGGCGTGGAGCCCGCCCCCGGCCCCCTGGGCGGCGGGCCACCGCGGGGTCGATCTCGACGCCCGGGCCGGGCAGCCGGTGCGGGCGGCCGCCCCGGGCACCGTGTCGTTCGCGGGCACGGTGGCCGGGCGGGGAGTGGTGGCCGTGGAGCTGGCCGGGAGCGGTGATCCACCCCTGCGGATCACCTACGAGCCGGTGCGCCCAGAGGTGCGGAAAGGGGAGAAGGTCGCCGCGGGGCAGACCGTCGGCCACCTGGCGCCGGGCCCCTTCCACTGCCCGGCGGGCTGTCTGCACTGGGGCCTGCTGCGCGGCGAGGTCTATCTCGACCCGCTGTCGCTGCTGCCGCCGTGGATGCTGCGCCGGCCGCCGTCCCGGCTTCTGCCGCTGAGCGGCCCGCTGGGCGGCGTCGCGGGGTTGCGGTCAGCCGCGGACCCCGCGCAGGGCCATGGCGACCGCCGCTTCGGTGATCTCGTCCGGCTCCTCGGCCGCGCCGAGCTCGATACGGCGGACGGCGGCGTCCACCACGCCTTGGAGGAGCATCGCGGTCAGCCGGGGCCGGTCGTGGCCGAGAGCCAGCAGGGCCTCCCCGAGCATGGCGATCAGGCCACCGTGCGCGGCGCGGATCTTTTCGCGCGCGCCCGCGTCGAGCTCACCCGCGGAGATCGCGACCACGGCCCGGTGGCGCCGGTCGCCGACGAGGGCGAGCTGCTGTCGCACATACGCCTCGATCTTCCCCTCGGGCGTGTTCGCCCGCTCCATGGCGGTCTCCACCTCGGCGGCCCAGACGGGGAAGTCGACCGCGCACAGCTCCTCGACCACCGCCGCCCGCGAGCGGAAGTACTCATAGACCGACGACCGCGCCAGCCCGGTGCGCTCCGCCAGGGCGGGGAAGGTCAGCGCCTCCGTACCGCCTTCGGACAGCAGGGCACGGGCGGCGTCCAGCAGGGCGTCGCGCTGCATCGTCCTGTGCTCGGCCACTGAGGCCGCTCGAATCCTGGGCACGCCCCCCACTTTACGGATGTCCGCCGGCGAGGACGACGGCGGCGGGAGGATTCTCCGGGCGCTCAGCGTCCGATGTCCGCCAGCTTGGCCCTCAGCTGGAGGACCGACTTGGTGTGGATCTGGCTGACCCTGCTCTCCGTGACACCGAGCACGAGCCCGATCTCGGCCAGGGTGAGGCCCTCGTAGTAGTAGAGGGTGACCACGGTCTTCTCCCGCTCGGGCAGGGTGTTGATGGCGCGGGCGAGCAGCCGGCGCAGCTCGCGGTCCTCGGCCACCTCGACCGGGTCGTCGGCGGCGGTGTCCTCGAGCGTGTCGATCAGGCTCAGGCGCTCTCCCCCGTCGGCGCCCACGTGCAGCAGATCCTCCAGGGCCACCACATTGGCCAGGGACAACTGGCTGAAGACGTTGTGCAGTTCCTCGACGGCGATCCCCATCTCCGCGGCGACCTCGGCCTCGGAGGGCGTGCGGCGCAGCTCGGCCTCCAGCGTCGCGTAGGCCCGCTCGACGGCTCGCGCCTTCTGCCGGACCGAGCGCGGGATCCAGTCCAGCGCCCGCAGCTCGTCGATCATCGCCCCCCGGATCCGGGTGATGGCATAGGTCTCGAACTTGATTTCCCGCGTGGGGTCGAACTTCTCGATGGCGTCGATGAGTCCGAAGACCCCGGAGGAGACGAAATCCGCCTGCTCGACATTGGGCGGCAGACCGACGCTCACCCGTCCCGCCACGTACTTCACCAGCGGTGAGTAGTGGAGGATCAGTTGCTCCCGCAGCCGGTCGTCGCCCGAGGCCTTGTACGACCGCCACAGCTCATCGAGCGTCGAGGGTGCGGGAGGGCGCACGGCGCCGCGCGCTGCGGGAGGTGCCGCCGCGCGGTCGGACCCGGAGGTGTGCTGGGGCATTCGTCGTCTTGAGCCGTTCTGCTGTGACGTGAATGGAGTGGTACGAATGGCTGGATTCCCGTGAGCGTAGCGTGACTGAGGCGCTGCGGTGCGCGAGGAGGGCCCCTTCGTTTAATGTGCAGATACGTTCCACTGTCCGCGCCCTCGGCAGGCGGCGGCCGGGAGGCCCGGCGGCCGTACGAGGCACCGCCGTATCGGTTCCCGCGGTCATCCCCTTAACCTTTTCACCCGATCGCCCCAGGTCAAGAACCGCCTCGCCGCAGGGTGGGGCGCCGTCCGAGGGGCTTGGTGGGGCCGGATGTTGACGGCGGGGCCGCCAACTGCCAGTGATCACCACGGCGTTCGACGAAGCCCAGAGCCTGGAGTTCCTGGAGCCGGCCGAGCGTCCCGTCGCAGCCCAGACCGGCGTTCCGGGCGATGAGTTCGCACCGCCCTCCCCCGGCGGGCACCGCCTCCAGCACCCTGGCCGCCGCGGGTGCCAGCAGATCCCGCGCCACGACGGGCCCGCGGCGCTCGGGGGCGAGCTCGCCGATGCGGCCGACGAGCTCGGCGACCTCATCGGCGTCGGTCACCAGGCACGCCTCCTCGCGGAGCAGTTCGTGCACGCCCGCCGACAGGCCCGAGGTGACGGGCCCGGGGATGCCCATCGTCTGCCGGCCGAGCTGCCGGGCGCGTCGCGCGGTGACGAGCGATCCGCTGCGGTACTGGGCCTCCACGACGACGGTTCCCCTGGTCAGGGCCGCGATCACCCGGTTGCGGAGGACGAAACGGCTCCGGGTCGGATGGCCGCCGGGCGGCAACTCGGCCAGCACCAGACCCTGTTCCGCGATCCGTGCGATCAACTCGGCGTGCCCCCGGGGGTAGGGCACATCCACCCCACAGGCCAGCACCGCCACCGTGGCCCCACCCGCGGCCAGCGCGCCGCGGTGGGCCGCCCCGTCCACACCGAACGCGGCCCCCGACACCACCACCCAGCCGCGCTCGGCGAGCCCCGCGCCCAGGGTGGCCGCCACGTGCGAGCCGTAGTCGGTGCAGGCGCGGGCGCCGACCACGGCGACGGAGCGCAGGGCCCACAGCCGCAGATCGGCGCCGCCGCGCACCCACAGGCCGATGGGCCGGGCGTCGCCCAGGTCGTCGAGCTGGCAGGGCCATTCGAGGTCGCCCGGGCAGACGAAGCGGCCACCGAGGCGGGCGACGGTGCCGAGGTCATGGACGGGGTCGAGCGCGGCCGCCCGCACGCGGCAACCGGCGAGCCGCTCCTTCCCCGCGCCCGGCGGCGGCGCCTCCTGCCCCGTCAGCCCCCGGACCAGCCGCTCGGGGCCCAGCTCCCGCAGCCATCTCCCCACGGTCTCGTCCCCCGGCTCGGTCAGCCGGGTGAGCGCGGCCCTCGCGAGCCGCTCCCGGGACGTGGGAGCGCTCATCTGCGGGCTCCCGCCATGGCCGTCCCCCGCTGGATGCCCGTGCGCAGTTCCAGGGCGCAGTTCACGTCGCCCGCGTCGGGGCGGTCGTGTCCCTCGAGGTCGGCCACCGTCCAGGCGACGCGGAGCACGCGGTCGAGGCCACGGGCTGTCAGCAGGCCCCGTTCCATATCGCGTTCGACCTCCTCAAGGGCCCCGGGAGCGACCCTCCAGCGGGTCCGCAGCTCGTGGCCGGGCACCTCGCTGTTGGTGCGCCACGGGGTGTCCGCGTAGCGGGCCGCGGCCCGCTCGCCGGCGGCCCGCACCCGCGCGGCCACCTCGGCCGTCGTCTCCGCCCCGGCTCCCGCCCCGGCCCCGGTCAGCTCGGAGCGCGCCACGGGTTCGACGAGCACCCGGAGGTCGACCCGGTCGAGGAGCGGCCCGGACAGGCGTGCCCGGTAGCGCCTGACCGCCTGCGGAGAGCAGTCGCAGCCGTCCCCCGTGAGTCCGTGCCGGCCACAGGGGCAGGGGTTGGCGGCGAGCGCCAGGAGGAAACGGGCGGGCAGCCGCATCATGCCTCCGGAGCGGGCCACGATCACATGGCCGGACTCCAGGGGCTGCCTGAGGGCGTCCAGGACCCGGCCGGAGAACTCCGGGGCCTCGTCCAGAAAGAGCACTCCCTTGTGAGCGAGGGAGACCGCCCCCGGCCGGGGGGTGCCCGATCCTCCGCCGACGAGTGAGGGCATGGACGCCGAGTGGTGCGGCGCGCAGTACGGTGCCCGGTCGATCAGCGGCTGTCCCGCGGGCAGCACCCCGGCCACCGAATGCACCGCGGTGACCTCCAGGGACTCCTGCGGGGAGAGGGGAGGCAGCAGCCCCGGCAGCCGTTCCGCGAGCATCGTCTTCCCCGCGCCCGGCGGCCCTTCGAGGAAGAGGTGGTGGCGGCCCGCGGCGGCGACCTCCAGCGCCCGCCGGGCCACGCTCTGCCCGGCGACCTCCGCGAGGTCCGGCCGGCGCTGCCCGAGGAGGGCCGCCGCCCCCGTGTCCACTCCCGGCACCGACAGCCCGGCCAGCATGGGGTCCGGCCCGCCCTCCCGGAGGGATTCTTCCTCCACCGGGACCGGTTCGTCGGCCAGGATCGCGATCAGCTGGCGCAGGCTGCGGACACCGAGGACGGAGACGCCGGGCACCAGCGCGGCCTCCGCCGCCGTGCGCTCTGGGACCACCACCTGGCGGTACCCCATGTCGGCGGCGGCCAGGACGGCGGGAAGGATCCCGCGGACCGGCCGGACCCGGCCGTCCAGACCCAGCTCGCCGATCATCACCAACTCGGCGATCTCCCGCGGATCGATCCGCTCGGCGGCGGCCAGGACCGCACAGGCCACCGCCAGATCGAAACCGCTGCCCGCCTTCGGCACCGACGCCGGGCTCAGACCCACCGTCAGCTTCTTCTGCGGCCACTCGGCACCGGAGTTCACCACGGCCGCGCGGACTCTGTCGCGGCTCTCGCTGAGGCTCTTGTCCGGCAGGCCCACCAGGGTGAAGGCGGCGACGCCCGGCTCCAGGTCGGCCTGGACCTCGACCACCACGCCCTCGACCCCGGTCAGGGCCACCGAGCACGTACGGGCGAACCCCATCACGCCACCCCCTTGACGTGCTCGACGCGGGGCGCTCCCCGGGCGGGGACGACCACGCCCACCAGATCGATCCGCACCCCGCCCGGCGGCGGCCCGCCGTGCCGCTCCAGCCAGCACTCGGCGAGCCTGCGCAACCGCTCGGCCTTGCCCGCCCGGACAGCCGCCATCGGGTGTTCGAAAGACCCCGCGCGCCGGGTCTTGACCTCGCAGACCACCACGGCGTCGCCGTCCGAGGCCACGATGTCGATCTCGCCCTCCCGGCACCGCCAATTGCGGTCCAGGATCCCTATCCCCGTCTCGCTCAGCCGGCGTACGGCCAGGTCCTCGCCGTAGCGGCCGAGGGCCCGGCGGGCCAGGCCCTCGGCGCCGGACGGTCCACCGCCCGGATCCGCCTGGGCGGCCGGGGCCTTCCGCCGGGTCTCGGGGTGCTTCCCCGGGGTCTGCGACATGCGGCACCACCTCCGGCACCGACTCTGCCGCGCCCGCCCCGAACTATTGGATCTTGGTGGATAACCCGGCGGTTGTGGATAACTCAGCCACCCGGAAGGTCGAGGTCGCTCTTGTTGAGCTCCTCGATGTTCACGTCCTTGAAGGTGAGCACCCGCACCTGCTTCACGAACCGGGCGGGCCGGTACATGTCCCACACCCACGCGTCGGCCATCGAGACCTCGAAGAAGACCTCGCCCTGCACGGAGTGCACCTGCATCTCGTAGTCGTTGGTGAGATAGAAGCGGCGCTCGGTCTCGATCACGTATTTGAACAGACCGACGACATCGCGGTACTCCCGGTAGAGCTTCAGCTCCATCTCGGTCTCGTACTTCTCGAGGTCCTCGGCGCTCATGGCATGTTCCCCTTCAGCCGTGCTTCCCCCCATGGTGCGTCAGGCACGTTCCGTCTCCAGGAGCACCGGCGTCCCAGGGGGCCCCTCGTCGAGCAGCGTGCGCAGCAGCCCGGCGAGTCTGGTCGGATACACCGTCTCACGGGTCGCGAGCAGTTCCTCGCACGTCCACCAGCGCAGCCCCGTGACACTGCGCCGCTCCAGCTCCGTCCCCCCGCCGGTCCACGCCGGCCGCTGCCGGGTGCGGGCCAGGAAGTAGCGCTCGTCCTGCTCCCAGCGCCGCCCGTCGAACGGGAAGGAGCAGCTGCGCCGCCAGAGCACCGGGCCGAGCTCGATCTCGGTGACGCCGGTCTCCTCGGCGAGCTCGCGGCGGGCCGCCTCTTCCCAGGTCTCGTCGCCCTCCAGGCCGCCGCCGGGGGTGAACCACCAGGTGGAGGCGGGGTCGCCGGGTTCGAAGCCGTGCATCAGCAGGACGCGGTCGCGGGGGTCGAGCAGGATGACGCGCGACGCCCTGCGCGGGTCAGACACGGGCAGCCACTCCTCTCCGGTCCTCCTTGCCGCGCCGGGGCGCCAGCCGCCGGGCGAGCGGCCCGTACGCGGCGCCGCCCAGGACGAGGACCGCGCCGGTGACCACGGCGGCCAGCACCAGCGGCAGCGGGCCCGGCCGTGAGGTGCCGCCGGGCAGCGCGGCGAACGCCCCGGGTCTGTCCATCATCCCCCAGCCGCCCACCGGCCATGCGGTGGCGTCCACCCGCGCCACGACCGAGCCGCGGGGCACGGAGCCGCGGGCGGCGTCCTCCAGGTGAGAACGGGAGTCCAGTGACGTCGCCCGCTGGTCGCCCATGAGGAAGAGCCCGCCGTCGGGCACCGTCGTGGAGAAGAGGGTGGGCGAGGCCGGGCCCCCGGCCCGCAGATACGGTTCCTCGACCGGGGTGCCGCCGACCGTCAGCCGGCCCCGGTCGTCGCAGCAGGCGACCGTGTCCCCGCCGACGCCCACCACCCGCTTGATCATCGGGGCGTTGCCCCAGGTCTCGTCCTTGAAGACGACGATGTCCCCGCGCCGGGCCGCACCGCCGTCGATGCGCTCGGCGAGCACCCGGGCCCCCCGCCCGATCGTCGGCGTCATCGAGTCGGTGGGCACGGTGTACGGCTGGTACACGAGCGCGCCCCAGACGAATCCGCCGAGGAAGAGCACACAGCCGACGGCCACGGCCAGCCCGGACAGCACTCTGCCCGTGCGGCCGTGGCCGTCGTCGTTCCGTCCCGCTCCGCTCATCCCGTGCCCCCGCCCCGCTCAGAAGATCGGATTCCGCATGCCCTCGGGCACGGAATCGCACACTACCGGGCGGTTCGGGTGCCGGTCAGCCCTTCGGCACAGCCTTGTCGAGAAGCCTGCGCCGGCGCCACAGCACCAGCGGCAGGGCGCCCGCGAGGCCGAGCGCCGGGGGCGCCACGGCGGCCGCGGCGTTCAGGCCGGACTGGTCGAAGGTGCCCGGGACGGGCAGGGTGGACCAGCGGTTGACCGGCCAGGCCACGACGATCGCGCGCCCGACGACCTTGTTCACCGGCACCATGCCGTTGTTGAGGTCGGGGTGCCAGCGCGAGTCGAGGGAGTCCTGGCGGTGGTCGCCCATGACCCAGAGGTGCCCCTTGGTGATCTTGATGGGGCCGAAGGGCTTGTCGTCGCACGGGGAGTTGCCCGGGAAGATGTACGACTTCTCGTCGAGCGCCTTGCCGTTGACCTTGACCGGCCCGCCGTTGCCCTGGCACTCCACGGTGTCGCCGCCGACGGCGATGACCCGCTTGATCAGATCCCGCTCCTCGGCGGAGGGCATCAGCCCGATGAAGCTCAGGACCTTCTGGACGCCGCCGCCGAGCGGGCCGGAGTTCTGGGGCTGGGTGTCGGGGCCGAGCCAGCTCTGATCCCCCTTGCCCGGGTCGTGGAAGACGACGACCTCGCCGCGCTCGGGTTCGGCCCCGAACCACGGCGTCAGTTTGTCCACCAGCACCCGGTCGCCCCGCTGCAGGGTGTTCTGCATCGAGTCCGACGGAATCGAGAACGCCTGGACCAGGAAGGTCTTGATGAGCAGCGCGAGGACCAGGGCGATGCCGATGAGGATCGGCAGTTCCTTCCAGAAGGATCGTTGCTTCTTGGGCTGCCTCGGGCGCGGGCCCTCGCCGTCCTCGCCGGGCGCCCCGCCGTCCCGCTCCGGATCCGCCGGCTCCGCAGTGCCGGCCGCGGACTCTCGGGGCGCTCCGGCCTCCCGGGACAAGGCCGCATCCGGCGCGTCACCCCTCGGCACGTCGCCCGTGGACGCCCCGTCCGTCTCCTCGGGCCGCTTCTCGGGCTCTCCGTGACCGGAACGCGCGCCGACCGCCAAGTCCCCCACATCCACTCCTCTCTCCACTCTGCCGCCTGTCGTACATACGACGCAGGCCCACCACTCCCATAACGAGCGGGAGTTCCGCAGGGGTCGGGAGCTGGATCGATCCTTGCTGATCCATGGGGGACACACTATTCGGCGAACCGCGTGCTCGGGTCCCCGAAGGCGGCGCGTCTCCCACCGATGCGAAGGTGTCCGGTTCCGACAGCCGCTGCCAGTGTCCCAGCGGCCAGGCGATGACCACCGCCCGCCCCAGGACCAGGCTCTCGGGGACCGTGCCGTGCCCGGGGTCGTCCAGGTGGTACCGGGAATCGGCCGAATTGGAGCGGTGGTCACCCATCATGAAAAGCCGCCCGGCCGGCACGTCCACCGTGAATTCCAGCTTCGACGGGGGGTTTCCGGGGTTGATGTACGGCTCGTCGAGCGGCGTTCCGTTGACCGTGACTTTGCCGTTCGTGTCACAGCATTTGACCGTGTCGCCGCCGACGCCGATGACCCGCTTGATCAGATCCCGCTCGTCGGCCGAGGGCAGCAGTCCGATGAAGGACAGGAATTGTTTGGCCTGTTTGACGACCACCGGGTCCGGTCCGGGCAGCGCCTGTTCGCCGTCGAGCCAGCCGCCGGGGTCCTTGAAGACCACTACGTCGCCGCGGGCCGGCCGGGCCCCGAACCACGGGGTCAGCTTGTCGACGAGCACCCGGTCGCCGATGCGGATGGTCTGCTCCATCGACCCGGACGGAATGACGAACGCCTGCACCAGGAACGTCTTGAGGACCAGGGCGATCAGCAGGGCCACCGCGACGAGGATCGGCACCTCCTTGACCACGGACCGGCGCCGGCGCCGCTGGACCCGCCGTGCCGCCTTGCGCCGCGCCGCCCGCCCACCCGCGCCCGTCCGTCCGCGGCGGTGTCCGGGGGGCTCCGGCCGGTGCCGGTGGCCCGGGCCGGCGTGCCCCCGGGGCCCGGCGACCGGGGCTCGCGCCGGCTCCGTGCGCCCGTGGCTACCCATGCGGGCTCCCGGGGCGCCCGGCCCCCGGCTCCGGTACGCGGGCGAAGGTGTCGGGCCGGCTCAGCGAGGTCATCCGCCCGAAGGGCCAGCCGATCCAGTCGGCCCGCCCGATGACCCGGTCCACCGGGACGGTGCCGCCGCCCGGCTCCCCGAGGTGGTCACGCGAATCGCGGGAATCACTGCGGTGGTCTCCCATGACCCACAGTTTTCCCTCCGGCACCACGATGTCGAAGGGCACCCGCGAGGCGGCGTCGCCGGGGAAGAGGTAGCCCTCCTCCACCGGCCGGCCGTTGACCATCAGCCTGCCGCGCTCGTCGCAGCAGGTCACACGGTCTCCGCCGACGCCCACCACCCGTTTGACGTAGTCGGTCTGCGCAGGCCGCATCAGACCGACGGACGAGGCGCCCTTGCGGATCAGCGCGGCCACCGGATTCTCCTGCGGGGCGCTCTGGACGAACGAGCCCATGCCGTCGAAGACCACGACGTCGCCGCGCCGGGGCTCCCCGCCGAAGCGGTAGGCGAGCTTGTTGACCAGGACCCGGTCCCCCACCTCCAGCGTGCCCCGCATGGAGCCGCTGGGGATCAGGAAGGGCTGGACGACATAGCTGCTGAGCAGCAGCAGGAACACCAGACACGTGGTGAGCAGCAGCCCGGCCCGGCGCAGCGGGCCGCCGCCCCGGAGCCGGTCCGTGACGGCGCGTGCCGCGGAGCGCACCGTGCCGACTTCCCGGTCCGGCCCGGAAAAACGCGAGGAGCGCGACCCCTGCTCCTCCCCCTGCCCGGGTTCTGGAGAGCGGTCGCGCTCCGAAAGCTGTGCGTCGGTGTCCATCGAGCCGAAAGCCTATCCGGCCCGGCGCGGACACCGGACGGAAGCTCAGCGGTCGCGCTTCTCCTTGATCTTCGCGGCCTTGCCGCGCAGCTCACGGAGGTAGTACAGCTTGGCGCGACGGACGTCACCGCGGGTGACGAGCTCGATCTTCTCGAAGATCGGGCTGTTCACCGGGAAGGTGCGCTCGACGCCGACGGAGAAGGAGACCTTGCGGACCGTGAAGGTCTCGCGGACACCGGCGCCCTGGCGGCGGATGACGACGCCCTTGAACTGCTGGACACGGGAGCGGTTGCCCTCGATGACGCGAACGTGGACGTTCACGGTGTCGCCGGGGCGGAACGCCGGGACGTCGGTGCGCAGCGATGCGGAGTCGATGCCGTCGAGAAGGTTCATGACCGTCTGCTCTCCTCGCCGATGCCACAGGTCATCAGCGGAATAGAAATGATGTTGGGGTGGTGCAGAGCACCGGGCGGGCGTCGTTCCCCCTGTGGCAGGGGCGCGCGCCGGGCGCAAGGCAACGGCTTATTCTTCCACGTCCGGGGCCACTCGCCCAAATCGGCCGTCCGGTCCGGGCGCCCAGCCCAGGATCGAGAGCATCTCGCGGTCCTTCTTGTCGAAGGCCGCCGGGTCGGCGCGCTCGATCAGATCGGGGCGGTTGGCGACCGTGCGCCGGAACGCCTCGTCCCGCCGCCACCGGGCGATCTTGCCGTGGTGGCCGCTGAGCAGCACGTCGGGGATCCCGCGGCCGCGCCACTCGGGGGGCTTGGTGTAGACCGGGCCCTCCAGGAGGTCGGCCATGGCGCCGGGGGCGAAGGAGTCGTCGCGGTGCGACTCGGCGTTGCCCAGGACGCCGGGCAGCAGCCGGGCGATCGCCTCGACCATCACCAGGACGGGGGCCTCGCCGCCGGCGAGCACGTAGTCGCCGATGGAGACCTCGCGCACCTCGACGCGGTCGCCGTACTCCTCGATGACGCGCCGGTCGATGCCCTCGTAGCGGGCCGGGGTGAAGACCAGCCACGGCTTCTCCGACAGCTCGACGGCGAGCTCCTGGGTGAAGGGCACCCCGCTCGGCGTCGGGACGACCAGGGTGGGCGCCCCCTCCCCCGAGGCGATGACGGAGTCGAGCGCCTCGCCCCAGGGCTCGGGCTTCATGACCATGCCGGGCCCGCCGCCGTACGGGGTGTCGTCGACGGTGTTGTGCCGGTCGTGGGTCCACTCGCGCAGATCGTGGATCCGCACGTCGAGCTGTCCGCGGGCCCGGGCCTTGCCGACGAGGGAGACGTTCAGCGGCTCCAGGTACTCGGGGAAGATCGTGACAACGTCGAGGCGCATCACGCGTCACCCTTCGCGTCGTCGCCGGTCTCGGCTCCGGTTTCGTCGGCGTCGGCCTCGCGGGCGCTCGCGACGACCGCCTGGGAGCCGTCGATCAGGCCCGGCGGCGGGTCGATGACCGCGCGCTGCGCCTCAAGGTCGATCTCCGGGACGATCTCGCTGACGAAGGGGATCATCAGCTCGCTGCCGTCGGGCCGCTCGACGATGAACAGGTCCTGTGACGGCAGGTGGGCGATCTCGGTGATCCGGCCGATCTCGGTGCCGTCGACGGTCACGACGTCGAGGTCCATCAGCTGGTGGTCGTAGTACTCCTCGGGGTCCTCCGGGACCGCCTCGGGGTCGACGTCCGCGATCAGGAGCGTATTGCGCAGCGCCTCGGCGCCCGTGCGGTCCTTGACCCCGGCGAAACGCAGCAGCAGCCGGCCGCTGTGCACCCGCCCGGCCTCGATGGTCAGCGGGCCCGCCCCGGCGGGGTCCGTGGCCAGCACTGCGCCGGGCCCGAGCCGCAGCTCCGGGTCGTCCGTGCGCACCTCAACGGTGACCTCACCCTTGATTCCATGGGCGCGGCCGATCCTGCCGACTACCAGCTGCATGCCGTTCCTTCTCTGCTGCTCTGTTCCCGAACGCGACAACGGGCCGGGAAGGGCGGAAACCCTTCCCGGCCCGTGCCGGTACTCAAGTCGCTTCTCAGCGGACCTGGTCCACGTCGACGAGGTCGACACGGATGCCACGGCCGCCGATGGCGCCCACGACGGTGCGCAGTGCGCGCGCGGTGCGGCCGTTACGGCCGATCACCTTGCCGAGGTCGTCGGGGTGTACCCGGACCTCCAGCACCTGCCCGCGGCGCAGATTGCGCGAGGCAACCTGCACCTCGTCGGGGTTGTCGACGATGCCCTTCACGAGGTGCTCGAGAGCCTCCTCGAGCATGCTCAGGCCTCGGTCGACTCGGTGGACTCGGCAGCCTCGGCCGCCTCGTCCGCCTTCTTGTCGGCCTTCTTCGCCTTCGGAGTGATGGCCTCACCCTTGGGCTCGCCACCCTCGAGGGCCTTGGTGAACTCCTCGAACGCGGCGCGCTTGTCGGCCTTCGGCTCGGCGACGAGCATCGGGGCCGGGGCCGGCAGACCCTTGAACTTCTGCCAGTCGCCGGTGACCTTGAGGATGGCCATCACGGGCTCGGTCGGCTGCGCGCCGACACCCAGCCAGTACTGGACACGCTCGGAGTCGACCTCGATGCGCGAGGGGTTCTGCACCGGGTGGTACAGACCGATCTCCTCGATGGCCCGGCCGTCACGGCGGGTACGGGAGTCGGCGATGACGATGCGGTAGTGAGGCGAACGGATCTTGCCCAGACGCTTCAGCTTGATCTTGACTGCCACTGGAGTGGTGTCTCCTGGTCTTGACGTGGTTGGGCACCACAAGATGCCACGTGGGGTTGCGGTACTCGGGATGCCCGATGGACGCGTCAGCCGGAGGAGAGAGGGGTCCTATGCGACTGTCGAGTACAGCGACCCATTGTGCCACACCCCTCCAGGTCAGCCGACCGCTACGGTCTCGGGGATGCGGAAGGGCTGGCCGCAGCCGCCGCACATGATCGGCGCCTGGGCGAGCACGGAGGGCACGACCCGGACATTACGGCCGCAGTCACACACCGCCTTGACGCGAACCCCTCCGCCGGACGAGCCGTGCCGTGCCGCCGGACCGCGGAACGTCCGGGCGGTGTCGGCCGTGGTGGCGACCGTGTGCGCCTTGAGCGCCCGCTGGAGTCTGTCGATGGTCGACCGGTAGCGCTTGCGCGCTTCCGCGTTGAGCACCACCAGGGAGAAACCGCTGCTGGGATGCGGCTCATCGCTGTGGTCGAGCCCCAGCTCCTCGGCGATCGCCAGGAACCGGCGGTTGTGGTAGCGGCCCGCACGAGAGGTGTCGCGGACACCGCGGGCGGCCGCGATGCCGTGCACTGCCTCGTGCAGCAGCCGTTCGAAGGAGAGCTCGGCGCCGCAGGCGGACGACGATTCCCCGATCAACGATTCGGGCGCGGCAAGATCTGGCAGCTCGGGGTGGTACCGCTGAATATCGGCCCACGCCTGCGCCAGCTCTGCGGCGAGAACAGGTGGTGTCGTGCTCACGTCGTGACAACGAGCAAGGATGGCCCGGTGTTCCGATACCGGGCCATCCCAAATAATTTGCACGTACCAGTCAGTTTCACGCTCATGCGTCCTGACGAGGGCGGGTGCGCAGATCTATGGAGAACCCGCGCACCCGTTCGCAAGCCGGGACGTACTGACTCATCAGTAAGCGCGCACTACGGGGCGCGCACGCCCCCGCGCCCCGTGGCGTCAGTAGGCGCGCGCGACGATCGCGATCGTGCCGGGGGCGTCGTCCGTCTCCGGCACGGAGCCGTCCTCGGCGATCAGGCAGCGCACGGACACGGCCTGCTCGGCGAGCTTGGCCTCACCCTCCGGGCCGAGGTCCGCCCACGGGATCCGCGCCCAGCCGCCGGCCACGGCCGCCTCGGCGGCCTCGGCGATGGTCGCCACGTCCGTCGTGCGGGCCTCACGGCGCTCGCGCGACTGGCGCAGCAGAAGCTCCTGGTCCTCCTCCAGGACCTTCGGCAGCAGCGCCACGAGCTCGTCGAGCCGGACCGGGCTCTTGCCGCCGGGGATCCGGCGGGCGAGCATCGCGGTGCCGTTCTCCAGGTCGCGCGGGCCGACCTCGATGCGCACCGGGACGCCCTTGAGCTCCCAGTCCACGGCGCGGCGGCCGAAGGGGGTGTCCGTGCGGTCGTCGACCTGCACCCGGACACCGGCGGCCTTGAGCTGGTCACCGATCTCGCGGACCTTGGCGATCACGGTGTCGTCGCCCTTGATCGCCACGACCACGGCCTGGACGGCCGCGAGGCGCGGCGGGACGCGCAGGCCGCTGTCGTCGCCGTGGGACATGATCAGGCCGCCGACCATCCGGGTCGAGACGCCCCAGGACGTCTGCCAGACCAGCTCCTGCTGCCCCTCCTTGGAGAGGTAGGAGGTGTTGAACGCCTTGGCGAAGTTCTGGCCCAGCTCGTGGCTGGTGCCCAGCTGGAGGGCCTTGCCGTCGCCCATCATGCCCTCGAGCGTGAGGGTGTTGATGGCGCCCGCGAAGCGCTCCTTGGCGGTCTTGCGGCCCAGGACCACGTCGATGCCCA
Organism: Streptomyces sp. NPDC046215; assembly: GCF_040646215.1. NCBI lineage: Bacteria > Bacillati > Actinomycetota > Actinomycetes > Kitasatosporales > Streptomycetaceae > Streptomyces > Streptomyces sp. NPDC046215. The sequence goes on from NZ_JBEYZW010000034.1 coordinate 58,207, forward strand.
GGACGTTGACCATGAAGTCGTAGTAGACGTCCCGGTGGATGCGGGCGGCGTAGTCGCGGGCGTCCTCGTAGGTGGCGTGGGCGGTGTGGCCCTCCTGCCAGAGGAACTCGCTCGTGCGCAGGAAGACGCGCGGGCGCATCTCCCAACGGACCACGTTGGCCCACTGGTTGATCAGCAGGGGCAGGTCGCGGTAGCTCTGCACCCACTTGGAGAAGTATTCGTTGACGATGGTCTCGGAGGTGGGCCGGACGACGACCGGCTCGTCCAGCTCCTTGCCGCCGCCGTGCGTGACGACCGCGAGCTCGGGCGCGAAGCCCTCGACGTGCTCGGCCTCCCGCGTCAGGTAGGACTGCGGGATGAACAGCGGGAAGTACGCGTTGGAGGCGCCCGCGTCCTTGATGCGCGCGTCCATCTCCTGCTGCATGCGCTCCCAGAGCCCGTACCCGTACGGGCGGATGACCATGGTGCCGCGCACCGGGCCGTTGTCGGCCAGCTCGGCCTTGTTGATCAAGTCCTGGTACCAGCGCGGGAAGTCTTCCGCCTGGGGGGTGAGAATGGGAGCCTTTGCCATGGTGCGAATGGTACGGGGCCGATCCGCCCCAGCGTGAATCCCCTCCTCGCCGAGCCTTCCGCCCCCGCTCGCACCCCGGCTCCCCCGGCCGCCCCGGCGCCCCTCCCGCCCTGCTCCCGCCTTTCTCGCGTCTTTCTCCGGTCCCGCCCCTGCACCATCCCCGCCGATCCCGCATCCCGGGCGCCTTCCCGTGCGCAGGCGCGCGGCACATGCCATCGTGGGCATACGGGAAGCTTCTCGCGCTACCCCCTGGACTCGGGGACGGAAGCGGAGTTCCCTGGCATACGGGGGTGCTTCACGGCAGCGCGCACGGCAGCACAGCGGGGGGCAGATTCGGCACGCACTTCGTCTCTCGGCGGATTGGGGCGCATTCGATGACACCAACGCTCGTGCGGCGGCACCGGCCGTCCTCTTCGTCGCCCGGTTCCCGGGCCCGCGACTGGGCGGAAATCCAGGAACGGATGCTGGTGCCGCTCTACGAAGCGGTGTACGAACGGCTGGAGGTGGGCGCCGGCACCCGGCTCCTGAGCCTGGGCTGCGGCAGCGGGCTCGCCCTGCTCATGGCGGCCGCCCGGGGCGCCACGGTCTCCGGCGTCGACTCCGACGAACGCCGGCTGGCGCTCGCCCGGGAACGGCTGACACCGGACGGCACCCCGGAGGACGGCACCCGCCTGGGCCGCGGCGGCCCGGAGGCGGTCGCCGCCACCGACGGCCCGGCGTTCAACCTCATCACGGCCTTCGACCCGCTGTACTGCGCGGGCGGCAGCGCCCGCGGCATGGCGGAGGCGCTCGCCCGGGCCGCGGACTGCGCCGAGCACGGGGCACCCGTGGTCCTGGCCGGCTGGGGCCCCCAGGAGCGTTGCGCGGCCTCAGGGGCGCTCAGGGTCGCGGCCCGGCTCGCGGACCCGATGTGCGCCCCCGCGCGCTGGCGGCCGAGCGGCCGCGACGACCTGGAGGACCTCGCCTACCACGCCGGGCTGCGCCCCGACGGATCGGGCCGGGTCTCCTGCCCCTACGGCTACGCCGACATGGCCAGCGCGGTCCGCGGCATGCTCTCGACCGGCGCGTTCGACGCGGCGGCCCGGGCGACGGACGAGGAGCAGGTGACCAAGGAGCTGACCGAGGCCCTGCACCCGTACCTGCGCCGCGACGGCACGGTCTGGATGCCGAACGTGTTCCGGTACCTCATAGCCCGCGTGTAGCCCGGTTCATGGCTGAGGGCAGCCCCCGCGGGGGCTGCCCTCAGCCATGAGCGGGTCGAGGCGACCGGTCAGCCCATGAACTTCTTGAACTCGTCGGGAAGTTCGAAGTTCTTCACGTCCTGCTCCCCGGCCGGCAGGCCCAGCGGGTTGGCCGCCTGCTGCTCGCGGCGCGCGGCCGCGGCCTGCTCCTCGGCCTTGCGCTTCATGGGGTTGCCGCTCTGGCGCTTGCCCTTGCCCTGCTTGATCTGCTTCTTCTTACGGCTCGCCCCGCCGCCCATGCCCGGCATCCCGGGCATCCCCGGCATGCCGCCGCCCTGGGCCATGCGGGACATCATCTTGCGGGCCTCGAAGAAGCGCTCCACGAGGTTCTTGACCGCGCTGACGTCCACGCCCGAGCCCTTGGCGATGCGGGCCCGGCGCGAGCCGTTGATGATCGTCGGGTCCTGACGCTCGCCCGGGGTCATCGACTTGATGATCGCGGCGGTGCGGTCGACGTCACGCTCGTCGAGGTTGTTGATCTGGTCCTTGATCTGGCCCATGCCGGGCAGCATCCCGAGCAGCTTGCTGATGCTGCCCATCTTGCGGACCTGCTCCATCTGGGACAGGAAGTCGTCGAGCGTGAACTCCTTCGGCCCCTTCGCCAGCTTGGCCGCCATCTTCTCGGCCTCGTCCTGGCTGAAGGTCTGCTCGGCCTTCTCGATGAGGCTGAGCATGTCGCCCATGCCGAGGATGCGGGACGCCATGCGGTCCGGGTGGAACGCGTCGAAGTCGTCCAGCTTCTCGCCGTTGGAGGCGAACATGATCTGCTTGCCGGTCACGTGCGCGACCGACAGGGCGGCACCACCGCGGGCGTCACCGTCGAGCTTGGAGAGCACCACGCCGTCGAAGCCGACGCCGTCGCGGAACGCCTCGGCGGTGTTGACCGCGTCCTGGCCGATCATCGCGTCGACGACGAACAGCGTCTCGTCCGGGCTGACGGCGTCGCGGATGTCCGCGGCCTGCTGCATCAGCTCGGCGTCGATGCCGAGACGGCCGGCGGTGTCGACGATCACGACGTCGTAGACCTTGGTCTTCGCGAACTCGATGGAGTCCTTGGCGACCTGGACCGGGTCACCGACGCCGTTGCCCGGCTGCGGGGCGTAGATGCCCACGCCGGCGCGCTCGGCGACGACCGAGAGCTGGTTGACGGCGTTGGGGCGCTGGAGGTCACAGGCGACGAGCAGCGGGGCGTGGCCCTGGCCCTTGAGCCAGTGGCCGAGCTTTCCGGCGAGGGTCGTCTTACCGGCACCCTGCAGACCCGCCAGCATGATGACCGTGGGCCCGGTCTTGGCGAAGCGGAGGCGACGGGTCTCGCCACCGAGGATGCCGACGAGCTCCTCGTTGACGATCTTGATGACCTGCTGGGCGGGATTGAGCGCCGCGGAGACCTCGGCGCCGTTGGCCCGCTCCTTGACCTGCTTGATGAAGGCGCGGACAACGGGCAGCGCGACGTCGGCCTCGAGCAGCGCGATACGGATCTCGCGTGCCGTGGCGTCGATGTCCGCCTCGCTGAGGCGCCCCTTGCCGCGAAGGTTCTTGAAAGTCGCTGCGAGGCGATCGGAAAGAGTGTCGAACACGGCGGTCGCAGATCCTCGGGTCGGGGGCGGTCAGTGGCCCCAGGGTATCGGGCCCGGGAAGCACGACGTCCTCGGCTGCCGGATCCGGCGGCCGAGGACGCCGGGCCACGGTGCCGGCGGCCGTCCGCGCCCCGAGCCGCTCACTCCCCCGCGGGCAGGGAGCGCAGCGCTTCGAGCGCCGCGTCGTCCCACCCGTCACCCGCTCGTGCCAAGACGTCCTCCAACGCCTCCGCCAGCGCCACCGCGTTCGCGTCGGGCAGCGGTGAACCGTCCTCCTGCGTGAGATAGAACGCGTCCACCACATTCGACCCCAGTGTGCTGACATGCGCGCTCCGCACCCACACCCCCGCCGCCTCCAGGGCCCGCCCGATGCGGTGCAGGAGGCCCGGGGCGTCCTGGGCCCGCACCTCCAGGACCGTCGCCTCCCGCGAGCCGCCGACGGCGACGCTCACGCGCGGCGGCGCGTGCGCGGCCCCCCTGCGGCGACCGCTGTAGGCGGCCTCCCGCTCGGCCAGCCGCGGCACGATGTCGAGCGTGCCCTGCAACGCCCGCACCAGGTCGTCGCGCAGCTGCGCGGCCTCGGGCAGGGGGCCGAACTCCGCGGCCACCCGCCAGGTGAGCACCAGCGCGCCCCCGACGGACCGCACGTCGGCCGCGCGGACCGTCAGCCGGTGCAGGGCGAGCACGCCCGCGGTCGCGGGCAGCACACCGGGCTGGTCCGGGACGGCGACGGTCAGCTCCGCACCGACCGGGGCGCTCCCCCGGCCGGACGCGTCGCCCTCCGGGCTCGCGCGCAGGGTCAGCACCGGGCCGCCGGTGCGCAGCGCCTCGGCCGCCGCCCGCTCGTGGGCGCCGCTCGGCGGCACCTGCTCCCGGCGCTCGCCGCGGGCGCCGTCGGCGAGGGCGTCGGTGGCCCGCCGGACGAGGTCGGCCACCATGGAGGCGCGCCAGGCGCTCCACACCGCCGGGCCGGTGGCGAGCGCGTCGGCCTCGGTGAGGGCGTGCAGCAGCTCCAGGATCTCCCTGCCCGCCGCCTTGCCGGCAGGCGCGATCGCGTCGATGACCGCGCGGACCGTCGCCGGGTCGCCGAGGTCGCGCCGGGTGGCGGTCTCGGCCAGCAGCAGGTGGTGGCGGACGAGGGTGGCCAGGACCTCGGTGTCGGCGCGGCCGAAGCCGAGGCGGGCGGCCACATCCCGGGCCACGGCCTCCCCCGCCACGCTGTGGTCGCCGGGGCGGCCCTTGCCGATGTCGTGGAGCAGGGCAGCGATCAGCAGCAGGTCGGGGCGGGCGACACCGCGGGCGAGGCCGGCGGCCCGCACGGCGGTCTCGACCAGGTGCCGGTCGACGGTCCAGCGGTGCACGGCGTTGCGCTGGGGGCGGCAGCGCACGTGCTCCCACTCGGGCAGCAGCCGGGAGATGACGCCCTCCGCCTCCAGGGCCTCCCAGACCGCGACCGCGGGTTCGCCCGCGCCGAGCAGGGTGAGGAGCTGCTCGCGGGCCTCGGCCGGCCAGGGGACGGGCAGCGGGCCGGCGGCCGCCGCGAGCCGCCGGACGGCGTGCGGGGACAGCGGCAGCCCGGCCTGCGCGGCGGCGGCCGCGGCGCGCAGCGGCAGCACGGGGTCGTGCTCAGGGCGGGCGCCGCGGGCGAGTACGGCCTCGCCCTCCTGCTCGACCACGCCCTCGGCCAGCGGGACGCGCTCGGGTTCCACGAAGCCGCCCCGGCCGCCACGTCCGCCGAGGACGCGCCGCAGGCGCGGCCGTCCGGAGCGGGCGCGCAGGACCCGGCCGACCTCGCGCCAGGTCACGTCGGCGGCGTAGGCGACGGTGCGGGCCGCTTCGTAGACCCCGTGCAGCAGGGCGTCGGCGTCCCGCAGGCCGAGGTCGGCGGCCACCTGGTCCTGTTCCTGGAGGGCGAGGCGGTCGGTGGCCCGGCCGGTGGCCAGGTGGAGGGCGTCGCGGGTGTCGAGGAGGTGGGCGCGGGCCTCGCCCAGGCCCGCACGGGGCGCGTCCGCGAGCCAGGACGCGGCGACGGCCCGCAGGGCGTCGGCGTCCCGGAGCCCCCCGCGGGCCTCCTTGAGGTCGGGCTCCAGCAGGAACCTCAGCTCGCCCTGCCGGCGGGCGCGTTCCTCGCCGAGCTCCCGCAGCTCCGGCAGCCGGGAGGGGGCCTGGGCCCGCCAGTCCGCGTACGCGGTGGTGCGCACCCCGGCCGTGAGCCGCTCGTCACCCGCGAGGTGGCGCGCGTCGAGGAGGCCGAGGTGGACCTTGAGGTCGGCAGCGGCGGTGCGGCGCGCCTCCACCGGGGTGCGGACGGAGTGGTCGAGCGCGATGCCCATGTCCCACACGGGGTACCAGACGCGGTCGGCGATCGCGGCGAGCTCGGCGCCGGTCGCCGTGCCGTCGTGGAGCAGCAGGACGTCGAGGTCGCTGCGCGGGGACAGCTCGCCGCGCCCGTAGCCGCCGACGGCCACGAGGGCGACGCCGTGCGCCCCGCCCAGCAGCGACCCGAGCCACCGGTCGGTGAGCCGGGCGAGCTCGGCGCGGCGCGGCGGCCCGAGGACCGCGCCCTGCTGGAGGAGGCGCAGCCGGGCCGCCGCGTAACCGTGCGGCCCGGCGCCGGTCTCTGCCGCTTTGACGTCGCTCACGTGGGTCTCCCTCGTGCCGGTCACAGGGCGTCGGGGCCGCGCTCACCGGTCCGTACGCGGACGACGGTCTCGACGGGGACGACCCACACCTTGCCGTCGCCGATCTTGCCGTTCTCTCCCGAGCGGGCGGTCTTGACGATGATGTCGACGACCGAGTCGGCGTCGGAGTCCTCGGCGAGGACCTCGACGCGGATCTTGGGGAGGAGGTCGACGGTGTACTCCGCGCCGCGGTAGACCTCGGTGTGCCCGCGCTGCCGGCCGGAGCCGGAGGCTTCCGAGACGGTCATGCCCCGGACGCCGAAGGTCCGCAGGGCGGCCTTGATCTCGTCGACCATGTGCGGCTTGACGACCGCGGTGATGAGCTTCATGCGTCCACCTTCTTGTTCTGCGCCTTGTCGTTGCCCGCCGTGGCGGGTGCGGCGGAGGTGCCGCGCGTGGCCGAGCCGCCGCCGACGGCGCTGAAGTCGTAGGCGGTCTCGGCGTGGAACGCCCGGTCGAGGCCGCCGACCTCGGCGTCCTCACCGGCCCGGAAGCCGACGGCCGCCTCGACGACCTTGGCGAGGATCCAGGAGACGGTGAAGGAATACGCCAGCACCGCGAACGCGCCGACGGCCTGGCGGCCGAGCTGGGTGAGGCCGCCGACGCCGTCCGTGGCGAGGACGCCGACGAGCAGGGTGCCGATGACACCGCCGACGAGGTGCACGCCGACCACGTCGAGGGAGTCGTCGAAGCCGAGCTTGAACTTCAGGCTGACGGCCCAGGAGCAGACGGCGCCCGCGACGAGGCCGATGAGGATCGCGCCCAGGGCGTTGACTGCGGCGCCTGCCGGGGTGATGGCGACGAGTCCCGCGACGGCCCCGGAGGCCGCGCCGAGCGTGGTGAACGCGCCGTGCCGGATCCGCTCGTAGGCGAGCCAGCCGAGCATGGCGGCGCCGGTGGCGACCTGGGTGTTCATGGCCATGTTGGCGGCGACGCCGTTGGCGGCGAGCGCCGAGCCGGCGTTGAAGCCGAACCAGCCGAACCACAGCAGGGCGGCGCCGAGCATGACCAGCGGCAGGCTGTGCGGCCGCATCGGGTCCTTCGTGAAGCCGATGCGCTTGCCGACGACGAGCACCGCGGCGAGGGCGCCGATGCCCGCGTTGATGTGGACGGCCGTGCCGCCCGCGAAGTCGATGACCTTGAGCTTGAAGAGCCAGCCGTCGGCGTGCCAGACCCAGTGCGCGACGGGGAAGTAGACGACCGTCACCCAGAGCGTGATGAACAGCGCCCAGGCGCTGAACTTCACCCGGTCCGCGAGCGCCCCGCTCATCAGGGCGGGCGTGATGACCGCGAACATCAGCTGGAACAGCGCGAAGGCGAGGACCGGGATGCCTTCCCCGTCACCGGTCAGGGTCTCGGGGCTGATGCCCTTGAGCCCGATGTGGTCGAGGTCGCCCAGGAGCCCGCCGCCGATGTCGTCGCCGAAGGCCAGTGAGTAGCCGTAGAGCACCCACAGCACGGTGACGATGCCCAGTGAGATGAAGGACATCATGAGCATGTTCAGGGCGCTCTTGACCCGGACCATGCCGCCGTAGAAGAAGGCCAGGCCCGGGGTCATCAGCATCACGAGCGCGGCACTGATCAATACGAATGCGGTGTCTGCGCCATTCACGGTCGTCGTCTCCTCGCGGCGGCGGCCCGTACGGGCGGGAAGTCTGTGGGCCGGTTTTCGCCATGAGGTTGGCGCAGCGGGGTTTCAGCCGATGCGACGGGTTGTTTCGCGGCAGTGACGATGGGGCGGTGCGTGTTACGCCGCGATGAACCGCCGGAGGGCGGCCGGGGCCTGCCCTTACCCTGCCGCCCGCATCGGGAGCGCGGCCGGGGGGGAGGGCATGACCGACCGCGACGCCTACCCGGTGTGACCTGGCGTGGGGGAGCCGAGTCGGGCTGTACGGGGAGGTGCCGCGGCCGGGTTCGGGGGCCGGAACGGTCAGACCGCGTGTGCGGGCTCGACCGATTCCGGGAGGTGGATGCCGAGTTGTTCGGTGATGGAGACGACCTCGGCCACATCGCCGAAGTCGCGCACGGCGGTGTCGACGGTCTTGCGGAGGCGGTTGTTCACCCGCTCCGAACGGACCTGCTTGGCAATCTTGAGGGCCTGGCCGGCGAGGACGGTGGACTGCTCCGGCTCGCGCTCCATCAGGTGCACGGTGGCCATGCCGATCAGATTGAGCGCGTACGAACGGTAGTGCTCGGTGTCCTGGGAGAAGAGCTCGACGGCCCGCTCCATCTTGGGCCGGGCGAGCGAGGCGTAGGTGGGGCTGCGGCCGGCCACGTAGGCCAGATCGCGGTAGGAGTGGGCGTTCTCGGCGTTGAGCTCGGCTTCGGAGAAGAAGCGGATCCAGTCGGGGTCGCCGTCGCCGGTGGCGCAGTCGGAGAAGCAGTCCTCCGCCATGTTCACCGCGCGCTTGCACTTGGCGGGCTGGCCCATGTTGGCGTAGGCGCGGGCCTCCACCGCGTAGAGCATGGCCTGGGTGCGCGCGGTGGCCGTCTCCCGGGAGCCGTACTGCCCGAGGTGGATCAGCTCCAGGGCGTCCTCCGGCCGGCCGAGGTGGATCATCTGCCGGCTCATGCTGGAGAGGACGTACGAGCCCAGGGGGCGGTCCCCGGCCTCCTTGGCGGCGTGCAGCGCCAGGACGAAGTACTTCTGGGCCGTGGGGTGCAGGCCGATGTCGTAGCTCATCCAGCCCGCCAGCTCGGCCAGCTCGGCCGCGGCCTTGAAGAGCCGCTTGGAGGTGGCCGCGGGCTGGGGCTCCTGGAGCAGGTCGGTGACCTCGTGGAGCTGCCCGACCACGGCCTTGCGGCGCAGCCCGCCGCCGCACTGGGCGTCCCACTGGCGGAACATCATGGTCGTGGACTCGAGCAGATCCAGCTCGGGGCCGGAGAGCCGGGAGGCGCGCGAGGCGCGGTCCGTCGCGGGGTCGCCGGAGGCCCGGCCGCCGGGCCCGGGGGTCAGCCAGCGCTGCATCGGCTCGATGAGCGCGGGGCCGGCCGAGAGGGCGAGGGAGGCGCCCAGGAAGCCGCGCCGCGCCAGCATCAGGTCGCTGCGGGAGAACTCGCTGATGAGCTCCACGGTCTGCGGGCCGGCCCAGGGGAGGTCGACCCCGGACACGGACGGCGACTGGTGTGCCGTGCGCAGCCCGATGTCCTCGATGCCGACGACGCAGCCGAACCGCTCGGAGAACAGCTCGGAGAGGATCTTGGGGATCGGCTCCCTGGGCTGCTCGCCGTCCAGCCAGCGGCGCACCCGCGAGGTGTCCGTGCTGATGTGATGGGCTCCCAGCTGCCGTGCTCTGCGGTTGACCTGCCGGGCGAGCTCGCCCTTGGACCAGCCGCTGCGCAGGAACCACGAACCCAGCTGCTCGTTGGGGCGCTTGTCGGCCGCCTTGTCAGCCTTTTCGGCACCATCGGTGCCGCTGCCGTTGCCGCCCACCTGGAAGCCCCCATTCCGAACTCTGCTCGTCCGTACTCTGCTCGCCCGTGAACCGCGGTCGGCCCGCCGCCCTTTTGCGGGGGTCCGATCAGTGCTGCACCACCCCGACCGGGGGTCGAGCGGCCGGGCGGCGGACTCTCCATGCCTCCGGCATACCCACCGGCGGGTACAGCTCCTCGGGTTCCGTGCACCGAAAGTAATCCTACGATCACCGATCCCGCGAGGGCAGTCCAGTAAACGCCACCATTCGCCACCCCAAGGAATGAACTCAACCGCACCTCTACGCGATTGACTTGACACACGAAGATCAGGGAGGGGGTGCATCGATGCACGCCACGGCGCATGGGTCGCAGCGCACCACCTGGCACACACCGTCACGCCGCCGCGTGAAGGGATTCGGCGACGGTCCGTGTTCGAGACACTCCGAGTCGTAACCATCGGCGAGCACGACCCGTTGGAGGGGGCATGGGCTTCACAATCGGCGGCATCCGGGACCTGCGCTCGAGCTCCCGGCGCCGCGGACGCGCGTCGGAGTGCGTGACGGCGGTCGCGGAGTACACGGGCCTGTGGGGGTGGGACGTGATCCCCGGTGCCCGCGCCTCCCGGAGCGGGCGCCCGGCCGGCGCCCTCTGCTCGTGCGGGGCCGCCGACTGCCCCTCCCCCGGTGCCCACCCGCTCTCCTTCGCCCCGCCCGTCCCGGCGGGCGCCACGCTGGACACCGCCGCGGCCGTCTGGGCCGAGGTGCCGGGCGCCGCCGTGCTGCTGCCGGTGGGCCGCTCGTTCGACGTCCTGGAGGTCGCCGAGACGGCGGGCCGGCACGCGCTGGCCCGGCTGGAGCGAATGGGGCTGCCGCTGGGCCCGGTGGCCCTGACCCCGCACGGCCGCGCCCTGTTCTTCGTCGCCCCCGGCGCCGCCGGCGAACTCCCCCAGCTCCTCTACCGCATGGGCTGGGACGACGCCCGGCTCGACCTGCGCTGCCTCGGCCCCGGCGACCACATCACCGCACCGCCCTCCGACTTCGCCGGTCTGGGCCCCATGCGCTGGCTGCGCCCGCCGACCCTGGACACGGCGGGCCGCCCGCCGCAGGCGCGGCTGCTGCTGGGCACGCTGGCGTACGTCTGCCACCGCTCGGCGACGCCGTGAGTGCCGGGCCCGGCACAGCAGAACGGGCGCCGTCGCGGTGCTGACCGCGGCGGCGCCCGTTGGCTGCGGCCCTCGCTGAGGGCCGCTTTCCGCTTCTCAGTCGCCGATCAGGGCGTCGACGAACGCCTCGGGCTCGAACGGCGCGAGGTCGTCCGCGCCCTCTCCCAGGCCCACGAGCTTCACCGGCACGCCCAGCTCACGCTGGACGGCGACGACGATGCCGCCCTTGGCGGTGCCGTCGAGCTTGGTGAGCACGATGCCGGTGATGTCCACGACCTCCGCGAACACCCGCGCCTGCACCAGGCCGTTCTGCCCGGTGGTGGCGTCCAGGACGAGCAGCACCTCGTCGACCGTGCCGTGCTTCTCCACGACGCGCTTGACCTTGCCGAGCTCGTCCATGAGCCCGGTCTTGGTGTGCAGGCGGCCGGCGGTGTCGATGAGGACCACGTCCGCGTTCTCGGCGAGGCCCTCCTTGACCGCGTCGAAGGCGATCGACGCCGGGTCGCCGCCCTCGGGGCCGCGGACGGTGCGGGCGCCGACGCGCTCGCCCCAGGTCTGGAGCTGGTCCGCGGCGGCGGCGCGGAAGGTGTCCGCGGCGCCGAGGACCACGGACTTGCCGTCGGCGACGAGCACCCGGGCGAGCTTGCCGGTGGTGGTGGTCTTGCCGACGCCGTTGACGCCGACGACCATCACGACGCCGGGCTTCTCCTCGCCGTTCACGCCCACGCCGCTCTCGGTGTGGACGCTGCGGTCGAAGTCGGTGCCGATGAGGGTGAGGAGCTCCTCGCGGAGCAGGTTGCGCAGCTCCTCGGGGGTGCGGGTGCCGAGCACCTTCACCCGCTCGCGCAGCCGCTCGACGAGCTCGTGCGTGGGGGCGACGCCGACGTCGGCGGTGAGCAGGGTGTCCTCGATCTCCTCCCAGGTGTCCTCGTCGAGGTGTTCGCGGGAGAGCAGGGTCAGCAGACCCTTGCCGAGGGAGTTCTGGGAGCGGGAGAGCCGGGCGCGGAGCCGGACGAGCCGGCCGGCGGTGGGCTCGGGGACCTCGATCTCCGGGGCGGCGGGCTCCTGCGGAGCCTCCGGTTCCACGGCGACGGGCGCCTCGGCCACCGGAGCCTCGGCGACCGGCAGGTCCACCTCTTCGATGGTCCGGCGCGGCTCGGCGCTCGGGGTCTCGGCCTCCTCGCCGACGTGCGGCTCGGCGGGCGGCGCGGTGACGGACGGGCTGCTCGGCGGGGCCGGGGGCAGCTGCTTCTTCTTACGGCTGCTGACCACGAGCCCGCTGATCGCGCCGAGCGCGACCACAGCGATGACTACAGCAAGGATGACGATTTCCATAACGGACCCAGTATCGGACACCACGGCGCCGGGGCCACCGCGGCGCCGGTCGGATGTGACTTCGTACGTAGTGACGAGGACCAAAGGCACTAACCGACCAAAGTTGGAGCAAAGTACGATGGCGTGGTCCTGTGTGACGCGCGTAGAGTCCGCAGCGTTCCAGTCTGCCCAAGCCTGCCCAGGCCCCCTCCAGCCTTTCCGGCTTTCCCCGCCCCCGCTTCACCCGCACGGAGCCCCCACATGGACAACGTCGTCCCCGCCGAATCCGAAGGCGCGATAGAAACCCGCGGCATCGAGCCCGTACCGGATCACGAGCGGCACGGCCGGGTCCGTGAGCTCTTCCCGACCTGGGTCGCCGCCAACATCAGCGTGTTGCTGCTCACCATGGGCGCGGCCCTGATCGTCTTCAACGAGCTGAACATCTGGCAGGTCCTGATCGTCGCCGGGTGTGCCGCGCTCGCGTCGTTCGGCATGGTCGGTGTGCTGTCGGTCTCCGGCAAGTGGGGCGGTGCGCCGGGCGCGATGCTCTCCCGCGCGACCTTCGGTGTCCGGGGGAACCTCTTCCCGGGCGCGATCCTGTGGGTCGCCCGCTTCGGCTGGGAGACGATCAACGCCGTCACCGGTGCCTATGCGGTGCTGACCGTGCTTGATCTGCTCTTCGGCATCAAGAGCAACAACGTGCTCATCGTGATCACGCTCTTCGTCTTCGTCGCCTGCACCTTCCTGGTGAGCGGCATGGGCCGCAAGGCCCTGAACGTGTGCAACACGTGGTCGACGTACCTCTTCGGCATCTTCAGCGTGCTGGTGCTGGGCTACCTGATCGCCAACATCCACTGGGACGACGTCTTCTCCAAGCCCGCCGGCACCACCGCGATGATGATCGCGGGCATCGGCACCATCGCGGCCGGCGGCATCAGCTGGGTGCCCACCGGTCCTGACTTCACCCGCTACCTCCCGCACGCCGCGTCCGGCAAGAAGATCGTCGGTGTGACGATCTCGGGCGCCGGCCTGGTCATGGTCCCCATGGTGCTGATGGGCGCCGTGATGGCCGTGGCCACCCCGGGACTGGCCGACGCGCCGGACCCGGTCTCCTTCCTCGGTGACATCCTGCCGACCTGGCTGGCCGTGCCGTACCTGGCCACCGCGATCATCGGCATGCTGCTGATCAACAGCCTGTCGATGTACTCGGCCGGCTTCACCGCGCAGACCATGGGCGTGAAGCTGCCGCGCGCGATGGCGGTCAGCATCAACGCCGTGATCTCGCTGGTCGGCGGTCTGCTGCTGATGCTGGTCGCGAAGAGCTTCCTCAGCTCCTTCATCACCTTCCTGATCCTCCTCGCGGTGTCCTTCTCCGCCTGGATCGGCGTGTACGCGGTCGACATGGCCCGCCGCCGGTCCCGCGCCGTGCGCTACGACGCGGAGGGCCTGATGGACACGGGCCGCACGAGCCGCTACTGGTACGTGGGCGGTTTCTGCTGGCAGGCCATGACGGCCTGGGCGATCGCGCTGATCGCGGGCATGTGCTTCACCAAGTGCGACTGGTTCACGGGCCCGCTGTCCTCGACGTTCATCGGGAAGTACGGGCTGGGCTGGGCGGCCACGATCGGCATCTCGGCGATCCTGATGGCCGTCCTGCCGACGCCGCGCGAGAACGGCCCGGCACAGGACACGACGTCGCCGGCCGAGCCGGCGAAGGTGGCCGCGTAGCCGTAGCGCTTCGCGCGTGGCCCGGACGCTCTGAGGCCCTCTCCGCCGTGGAACGGCGGAGAGGGCCTTTGCGTTGCCGCGTCCGCGGGCGGGCGGTCTGTACGGCGGTCGTGTCGGGTGCACCACCGCTGCGCGGCGGTGTCCTCAATCGCCGGACGGGCTATTCAGCCCGTCCGGCGATT
>NZ_JBEYZW010000035.1:0-71604 GCF_040646215.1 Streptomyces sp. NPDC046215
ACTGCCACGGGTACTGGGTGCGCGACGCCCGCCACGAGGACCAGGACGGCAACTTCAAGTACGACCTCGCCGGCGACAAGATCGGCTTCGGCAGCACCGGGCCGCACGACGCCCCGACGAGAGGGACCGCAGTGGGAACGGACCGGCACCATCACACGATGACGCACAGCGACGCCGACGCGGTGCGGCACTACGAACGGGCGCTGGACTGCCTGCTCCTCTTCCGTGAGGAGGTGGCCCCGGAGCTCCGAGCGGCGCTCGCCGCCTCCCCGCGATCGGTCATGGGCCACGTCTTCACGGCGTATCTCGGCCTGCTGGGGACGGAGGAGACGGACGCGGCCGAAGCCCGGAGGGTGTTCGAGGAGTTCCGCCGGAACGTGCGCCTGTCGGACGTGACCGACCGGGAGCGCCTGCACCTCGACGCCGCCACCTCCTGGCTGGACGGCCGCATCCACCGGGCCGGCCGCCTGCTCGGGGAGATCAGTGTGGCCCACCCGCGCGACGCCCTCGCCCTGGCCGTCGGGCACCAGATCGACTTCTTCACCGGTGACGCCGCGCGGCTGCGGGACCGCGTCGGCGGCGCGCTGTCCGCCTGGGACGAGGACGACCCGCACTACGGGTTCCTGCTCGGCATGTACGCGTTCGGCCTGGAGGAAGCGGGCCATTACGGGCGGGCGGAGGAGGTGGGCCTGGCGGCCGTGGAACGTCAGGCCCACGACGTGTGGGGCATCCACGCCGTCGTGCACACCTACGAGATGCAGGGCCGCTTCGCGGACGGCATCCGCTACCTGGACGACCGCGCGGACGCCTGGACGGTCGGCAACTACCTGCGGGTCCACAACTGGTGGCACTACGCCCTCTACGTCCTGGAGACGGGGCGGACCGACCGGGTTCTGGAGATCTACGACTCCGCCGTGCACCACGCGGACTCGGCCCCGGTGGCCATGGAGCTGCTGGACGCGGCGTCCTTGCTGTGGCGGCTGTACCTGACGGGCGCCGACACGGGCAGCCGCTGGGCGGCACTGGCCGATGCCTGGGCGGGCCGGCGGGACGGCGCCTATTACGCCTTCAACGACGTGCACGCCGTGATGGCCTACGTCGGCGCGGACCGGGTGTCCGCAGCGGAGCGGCTCATCCGCGACCGGCAGGCGTGGGCCCTGAGCGCCGGGCCGGAGGTCTCGAACGTCGCGATGACCGCCGAGGTCGGGCTGCCGGTGTGCCGGGCGCTCGTCGCGTACGGGCAGGGGCGGTACGGCGAGGTGGTCGACCTCCTCCTCCCGCTGCGGTACCGCCTCCACACCTTCGGCGGCAGCCACGCCCAACGGGACGCCGTACAGCGGACCTTGGTCGAGGCGGCTCTCCGCGCGGGCCACCACGACGTGGCGCGCACGCTGCTGAGCGAGCGTGCCGGCCTGCGCCCGACGAGCCCTTACAACCAGTGGGCCCGGGCACGGCTCGCCGAGCGACTGGGCGACACGGCACTGGCCGACGTGAGCCGGCGCCGTGCCGCCGAGCAGGCATCGGCGGGGGTGCCCGCCGGGTGAACCGCCCCGGCGGGGCCGCCTCAGTGGAGGGCGGGCGCACTCAGCACTGGGGGCGTCTGCCGTGGTTGGCCGCGTTCTTGCGGCGTGCCTTCTTCTTGCGGCGCCGTTTCGAGGACATGCCGCCTCCTCTCCCTATGGTGGATTTCGCCCAACTTATACCACTACGGGGTGAGCCACCCGGCGATCACGGGCCGTGGCGGCGCGCCGCCGCGGGCGGGTGGGGATGTCATGACGTACAGCCATCAACTACAACTTTACTCACGCTTGGTGTAGTTGGCCGGATCGATGCATCAGCCTCATGAGCACCAACGGAACCAGTGGTTCCACCCCGTGAGGCGAGAGGTACGGATCCGAGTGAACAAGCGCGCGATGCGGTACGGCGGCAGACTCATGGCCCTGTCGGCGGCGGCTCTGGGGATGGTGGCGGCGATGACCCTGCCCGCCGCCGCGGACGACGGCCCCACCCGGAAGCAGCTCATAGCCGACTGCGCTTCCGGGGAAGGGAAGTGCAGCTTCAACGAGCCGGTGCTCGGCAAGGCCTACCTGGGGAACTTCCGGCAGGTCTCCAACTCCCTCTACAACTGCTCCACCTCGCCCGCCACCCAGTCCATCGGATGGTCCGACTCGGTGGGCTCGACCGACTCGGTGGGCGTCTCCGTCACCGCCGGCGGCAAGATCGCGGGAATTGTCGATGTCAGTGTGACGGCCAATTACGGTCACACCTGGTCGAGTTCGCACGAGGAGAATAGCTCTCTGAACATGACGGTGCAGCCCGGCGAAGTCGGCTGGATCTCGCGCGCCCAGGTGATGCAGACCGTCTCGGGCACCTGGCAGACCCACTACGACAGCCCGAAGTGGGGGCACTACTACTGGTACATCCCCGACACGATCACCGGCCCGGCCCCCAACGGCACCGACGGACAGAACAACGCCGTGGTCGTCAAGACGCGCAAGATGACCTCGCAGGAGCAGGCGTCCTGTACGGCCGGCAACCGGTCCGGGCGGGCGTTTGTCGTGAAGCGTTAGCACCTGACACTCCAATGGCCCGGCAGCACGCGGGTGAGCTGGGCCATGGGTACAGTTGCCGGTCAGGAACTCGACCACGAGGGGACCGCCGACGATGGCCGTGGACGCGCTGGACGCCAGGATCCTGCGGCTGCTGCTCGAGCAGCCCCGCACGAGCGTGCGCGAGTGCGCGCGCGTGCTGGGCATCGCCCGCGGGACGCTCCAGGCGCGCATCGACCGTCTGGAGCGCGACGGCGTGATCACCGGCACCGGGCCCCGGCTGTCCCCCGCGGCGCTGGGCCACCCCGTGCTGGCCTTCGTCCACATCGAGGTCACCCAGGGGCACCTGGACACCGTCGCGGCCGCGCTGGCCGATGTGCCCGAGATCATCGAGGCGTTCTCGATCACGGGGGGCGGAGATCTGATGGCGCGGGTCGCCGCACGGGACGCGGGGCACCTGGAGGACGTGATCCAGTTGCTGGTCCAGTTCCCCGGCGTGGTGCGGACCCGGACGGAGATGGTGCTGCGTGAGCGGGTTCCCTACCGGGTGGTTCCCCTGGTGGACGCCGTGGGGCGGGCGGCCCAGCGGGGCCGGTGAACCGGCGGCCGGCGTCGTGCAGCATCCTGATCCCTATGGGCACTTCCTCAATTCTGCGAACCCCCGCGGTCATTTTCGATCTCGACGGCACACTCGTGGACAGCGAACCGAATTATTACGAAGCCGGACGACAGGTGCTCGCCCAGTACGGCGTGCGCGAGTTCACCTGGGAGCAGCATCTCCGCTTCATCGGCATCGGCACCCGTGAGACGCTGGAGACCCTCCGCCGCGAACACGCGATCACCGCGCCCGTCGAGGAACTCCTGGCGGCGAAGAACCGCGCGTATGTGGAGCTGGCCGGCAGGCACACCGAGGCGTTCGTGGAGATGCGGACGTTCGTGGAGCGGCTGCACGCAGCCGGGGTTCCGCTCGCCGTCGCCTCCGGTTCCTCGCGTGCCGCGATCGAGGCGGTGCTCGCCGTCACGGGGCTCGACGCCCAGTTCACGACACTGGTGTCGGCCGAGGAGGTGGCGCACGGCAAGCCCGCGCCGGACGTCTTCCTGGAGGCGGCCCGGCGGCTCGGCGCCGCACCGGAGCAGTGCGTGGTGGTGGAGGACGCGCCACCGGGAGCGGAGGCCGCGCACCGGGCCGGGATGCGCTGCGTCGCCGTGCCGTACGTGCCGGAGAGCGCCGGGGACCCGGCGTTCACCACCGCGGGGCTGCTTTTCCCCGGGGGCCAGAAGGAATTCGACGCGCATCAGGCGTACGAATGGGTCACCGAAGGTAACTGAGAACACTTCCGTTTCTCACCGTGAAAGAGTTGGTGCGATTATCTGCTCGCCCGATTCACCACGCGAGAAACAGAGGCGTACATGCAACGATGTGGGGGAAGACCGGCCCGCCGGTGGAGCGCGGCCGTGATCGCGTCGACCGCGGCGGTCGCCGTCGCACTCCCGGCGACGACCGCCGAGGCCGCGAGCGGCCCCGCGGGGATCGGCGCCAAGGGCGCGTTCCTGCTCGACAGCGGCAAGAACCGCCAGCTGTGGGGCAAGGACGCCGACACCCGGCGGCAGATGGCCAGCACCACCAAGATCATGACTGCGGTGGTCGTGCTGGACACCCGCGGCGTCGACCTGAACAAGAAGGTCACCGTCAAGCAGTCCTACCGCGACTACGTGGCGCGCAACGGAGCGAGCACGGCCGATCTCCGCACGGGCGACCAACTGACCGTACGGCAGTTGCTGTACGGCCTGATGCTGCCCTCGGGGTGCGACGCGGCGTACGCGCTCGCCGACACCTTCGGCAGCGGCGGCACGGAGGCCGCGCGCACGAAGTCGTTCATCACCAAGATGAACCAGAAGGCGTCCGACCTGGGCATGAAAAATACCAAGTACGACTCCTTCGACGGCATCTCGGCCGCGGGCGCCAACTACACGACGCCGCGTGACACGGCCCAGCTCGCCCGGCACGCGATCGCCGACAGCACGTTCAGCACGGTGGTCAAGGCCACCAGTACCCGGCAGAAGGCGGCGAACGTCAACCGCACGTACTACTGGGACAACACCAACAAGCTGCTCGGCTCGTACAAGGGCGCGATCGGGATCAAGACCGGCACCGGCACCAAGGCCGGTCCGTGTCTGGTTTTCGCCGCCCAGCGCGACGGCCGCACCGTGGTCGGGGTCCTCCTCAACGACCCCGTCAACCGCTATCCGGACGCCGTGAAGATGCTGGACTGGGCCTACAAGGCCAAGACCGAGGTGAAGCTGCGTCAGCTGCCGGAATCGGCGCAGCGGGACTGACCACCGCCGTACGGTCGCGCACAGGCGGCCCGTCCAGGAGCCTCACCCGGGTGCGGCCCCGGGCGGGCGGCCTGTCGGCGCGCACGGGCTCGGGCCGCCCCGGCGTCACCTGAGCGTCAACGTGAGTTCAACCTCAGTAACCGACCGAGTGGCCGGTTCCATGATTATGATCGTTTTTGCGCCACCGCCTGATGTGGACGCTGCCCGTCGCGATGAAGGATCACCCGCCATGTACCGCACCATGATGAAGTCAAAGATCCACCGAGTCACGGTCACCCAGGCCGATCTCCACTACGTCGGCTCTCTGACCATCAGCGCCGACCTCATGGAGGCCGCCGACCTGCTGCCCGGCGAGAAGGTCGACATCGTCGACATCGACAACGGTGCCCGGCTCTCGACCTACGTCATCGAGGGCCCCCGGGACTCCGGGATCATCGGCATCAACGGCGCCGCCGCCCGGCTCATCAGCCCCGGAGACCTCGTCATCATCATCGCTTACGCGCAGGTGTCGGACGAGGAGGCCCGTGAGCTCAAGCCTCGCGTCGTCTTCGTCGACGAGCAGAACCGGGTGGCCCTCGAAGGCCATGACCCCGCGGACGCCCCCGAGGGCAGCGGTCTGCTGCGGGGCGACATCCCCGCCCCCGCCGCCCCCTGACGGAACATCACATTCCGCCGACCGGTGGGTGAGGTTCCGGGTCAGCCCAGGAAAGACAGCCGGACCTGCCGGTCGGGATTGTCGACGTTCGTGTCCACCAGAACGACCGACTGCCAGGTCCCGAGCTGCAGCTGCCCGCCGGTCACCGGCAGGGTGGCGTGCGGCGGGATCAGGGCCGGCAGGACGTGGTCCCGGCCGTGACCGGGGGTTCCGTGCCGGTGCCGCCAGCGATCGTCCGCGGGGAGAAGGTCATGGAGGGCGGCCAGAAGGTCGTCGTCACTGCCCGAACCCGTCTCGATCACGGCCAGGCCGGCGGTCGCGTGGGGCGTGAAGACGTTCAGCAGGCCGTCCCGCCCGTGTGCGGCCTCCCGCAGGAACGCCGAGCAGGCGTCGGTGAGGTCGTACACGGTCTCCACGGAACCGGTCGGGACGTTGATCACGCGGGTGGTGAAGGTATCAGCCATGAGTTCACGGTAACGGCACTCCGTGACGTTCCTCCGAAGCCTCACCTCGGCGGCAGGCGCCGGCGCCGTGCCCGTCGCACCGGCCGGGCCACGCCTCGGGCGCCGGAGGGAAGGGATCACCCGTCGGCAGTGTTGGTAGAACCATGAACAACACTGGGGTGCGTGATGTGGAGGTCGTGGTGGTGGGCGCCGGGCAGGCGGGCCTGTCCAGCGCCTATCACCTGCGCCGCGCGGGGTACGAGCCGGACCGGGACTTCGTCGTCCTGGACCACTCGCCCCGGCCGGGCGGCGCCTGGCAGTACCGCTGGCCGTCACTCACCTACGGCAAGGTGCACGGCATGCACGCCCTGCCCGGCATGGAGCTGACCGGTGCCGATGACGCCCGGCCCTCCTCCGAGGTGATCGGCGCGTACTTCGCGGAGTACGAGCGCGCCTTCGACCTGCGCGTGCACCGGCCCGTCGACGTGCGCGACGTGCGGCGGGGGCCCGAGGGACCCGACGGCTCCGCGGAAGGGACCGGCCGGCTGTTCGTCGGAACGTCCGAGGGCACCTGGGCGGCCCGGGCCCTGATCAACGCCACCGGCACGTGGGACCGGCCCTTCTGGCCCCGGTACCCGGGCCAGGAGACCTTCGCCGGCCGTCAGCTGCACACGGCGGACTACCCCGGCCCCCGGGCGTTCTCCGGGCTGCGCGTGGTCGTGGTCGGCGGCGGCACCTCCGCGGTGCAGCACCTGATGGAGATCGCCGAGGTGGCCGCGGGGACGACCTGGGTGACGCGCCGCCCGCCGGTCTTCCGCGAGGGCCCGTTCGACGAGGAGCGGGGGCGCGACGCCGTCGCCCGGGTCGAGGAACGGGTGCGGCGGGGGCTGCCGCCGCAGAGCGTGGTCTCCGTGACCGGCCTGCCGGTGACAGCGGCGGTGGAGCGGGCCCGCGCGGCGGGCGTGCTGGACCGCCGCCCCATGTTCGACCGCGTCACCCCGCGCGGAGTCCAATGGTCCGACGGCACGACCGTGGCAGCCGATGTCATCCTCTGGGCCACCGGCTTCCGCGCCGTCGTCGACCACCTGGCACCGCTCGGACTGCGCGAGCCGGGCGGCGGCATCCGCCTGGAGGGCACCCGCGCCGTCCGCGACCCGCGCGTCCATCTGGTCGGGTACGGCCCGTCGGCGAGCACCATCGGCGCGAACAGGGCGGGGCGCGGAGCCGTCCGGGAGATCAAGACCCTGCTCGCGGCCCGGCCGGCGACCGGCGATGCGGAGCCCGCGCCCGTCGCTCCGTCCCCGGTGGCAGGGGGCGAGGGGCCCGGACGTGCGGCTGGTCCTTCACAGCAGCCGGTCGCTGCGGCAGTATGAAACGCCAGTGATCATGCGGGGCATGGACCGTGAGGAGGAACCGTGCGCGTCGGGCTGTTCGTGACCTGCGTCAACGACACGCTCTACCCGCGGACGGGACAGGCGGTCGTCACCCTGCTGGAACGGCTGGGGGTGGAGGTCGACTTCCCCTCGGCGCAGAGCTGTTGCGGCCAGCCGCTGTTCAATACCGGCTACCGCCACCAGACCGAGCCGCTGGTGCACCGCTACGCCGCCGCCTTCCGCGACCACGACTACATCGTCACCCCGTCCGGCTCCTGCGCGGCCATGGTGCGCGACAACTACCCCCGGATCGCGGCGAAAGCCACCGCCGAGGGACGCGGGCAGGCGCTGTCCGCAGCGGCCGACGATGTGGTGAGCCGGACGTACGAGCTGACCGAGTTCCTCGTCGATGTGCTGGGGGTGACGGACGTCGGTGCCTACTTCCCACACACCGTCACCTACCACCCCACCTGTCATGGACTGCGCGTCCTGGGCCTGGGAGACCGCCCACGGCGGCTGCTGGAACACGTCGAGGGCCTGGAACTGCGGGAACTCTCCGGGGCGGACGAGTGCTGCGGCTTCGGCGGCACCTTCGCCGTGAAGAACGCCGCCGTCTCGGCCGCGATGGGCCGCGACAAGGCCCGCGCCGTCACCGGGACCGGTGCCCACGCCGTCTGCGCCGTCGACAACTCCTGTCTGATGCACATCGGCGGCGTCCTCGCCCGCGAGGGCTCCGCGGCCCGGCCCGTGCACATCGCGGAGATCCTCGCCGGGACCCGAGCCGGGACCCGAGGAGACACCCGGTGAGCGGAGGGAGGAACGGCGTGACAGAACATCCCGACGACCGAACCCCCGGACGGCGTGCCGGCCGGACCTACCTGGGTATGCCGGCGTTTCCGCAGGCCGCCGAAGTCTCCACGCGCGACACCCGGCTGCGGGCCAACCTCCGCCACGCCACGCACACCATCCGCGCCAAGCGCGCCCAGGCGGTCGCGGAGCTGGAGGACTGGGCGGAGCTGCGGACCGCCGGGGCCGCGATCAAGGACCGGACGCTGCGCCATCTCGACCAGTACCTCCTGCGGCTGGAGGAGGCCGTGACCGCCGCCGGGGGCACCGTCCACTGGGCCGCCGACGCGGCGGAGGCGAACCGCATCGTCACGGACCTGGTGCGGGCCACCGGTGAGAGTGAGGTGGTCAAGGTCAAATCGATGGCGACCCAGGAGATCGGCCTCAACGAAGCCCTCGCGGAAGCCGGTATCCACGCGTACGAGACCGACCTCGCCGAACTGATCGTGCAGCTCGGTGACGATCTGCCGTCGCACATCCTGGTACCCGCCGTCCACCGCAACCGCGGCGAGATCCGCGACATCTTCCGCGACCGGATGGCGCGGTGGGGGCGTCCCGCCCCGGAGGGACTCACCGACCGGCCCGCCGATCTCGCCGAGGCGGCGCGGCTGCACCTGCGGGAGAAGTTCCTCAAGGCCAAAGTCGGCATCTCCGGCGCGAACTTCGCCGTCGCCGAGACCGGCACGCTGGTGGTGGTCGAGTCCGAGGGCAACGGCCGGATGTGTCTGACGCTCCCGGAGACCCTGATCTCGGTCGTCGGCATCGAGAAGGTCGTGCCGACCTGGCGCGACCTGGAGGTCTTCCTCCAACTGCTGCCGCGCTCCTCGACGGCGGAACGAATGAATCCGTACACGTCGATGTGGACGGGCACCACCGACGACGACGGCCCGCGTACCTTCCACCTGGTGCTGCTCGACAACGGCCGCACCGACACCCTCGCGGACCAGGTGGGCCGGCAGGCGCTGCGCTGCATCCGCTGCTCGGCCTGTCTGAACGTCTGTCCCGTGTACGAGCGGGCCGGCGGGCACGCGTACGGCTCGCCGTACCCGGGGCCGATCGGCGCGATTCTCACGCCCCAGCTCCGCGGCCTCGCCTCGCCGCTGGAGGAGTCCCTGCCGTTCGCCTCTTCCCTGTGCGGTGCCTGCTTCGAGGTGTGCCCGGTCGCCATCGACATCCCGGAGGTCCTCGTCCATCTGCGGGAGCGGGTCGTGCAGGGCGGCGAGGTGACCGTCCGCGGCGTGCGGACCGTCGTCAAACCGGCGAGGAAGCACACCGCCGAGCGGGCCGTGATGCGGGCCGCCCGCTGGACCTTCGACCACCCCCGCGCGCTGCGCCGCAGCCAGCGGCTGATCTCTCGCACCCGTGGCTTCCGCCCCGCCCGGCTGCCGGGACCCGGGCGCGCCTGGACGGACTCCCGGGACCTGCCCGAGGCCCCGCCCGAGTCCTTCCGCGACTGGTGGGCCCGTACCCGTGGAGGTGGCGCATGAGCGGCGGTGCGAGCCGGGATCGCATCCTCGCCCGGGTGCGCCGCGCGCTGGCGGACGTGCCCCGGCACGAGCGGCCGGGCGACCATCCCGTGGCCCGCGACTACCTGCGTACGCACGGCGAGCGGACACCCGCCGGGTCGGTCGAACTCCTCGCCCGGAATCTCGCGGACTACCGTGCTGTCGTCCACCGTGTGGAGGCGGCCGAGCTGCCCGCGCTCCTCACCCGCCTTCTCGTGGAGCGGGGAGCCCGGCGGGTGGTGGTACCGACGGGGTTGCCGGGCGGATGGCTCGCCGGAGCCCCGGTGGAAGCACTGCCGGAGTCGGCCTCGCCGACCGCCCGGGAGCTGGACGGTGCGGACAGCGTCGTCACCGGCTGCGCGCTGGCGATCGCCGAGACCGGCACGGTGGTCCTCGACGGAGGCCCCGGCCAGGGGCGGCGCTCCAGCACGCTCGTGCCCGACCACCACCTGTGCGTGGTGCGGATCGCGGACCAGGTCGTGGACTCGGTGCCCCAGGCTCTGGAACGGCTGACGCCTTCCCGCCCGCTGACCTGGATCTCGGGCCCGTCGGCGACCAGTGACATCGAGATGGACCGCGTCGAGGGGGTGCACGGCCCGCGCACCCTGGAGGTGATCCTCACGGCGGGGGACCCCCGGTCCCTGTGAGTCATGCCGGGTGTGGGGGGTGTCGGCTCCTGGATTGCGCCGGCGCCGGCGCAGTATCCGCCGCACGCCGAGCACGATGACGAGTGCGGCGACGCCTGCCAACTGCGGCCTGCTCATGAGCATCCCCTTTCCAGGCGATCGGGCGCCGCGCACGAGCTGAGCGCGGCCCGAGCGCCGGACGGCAAGGTGACCCGGTCCGACATCGGGCGATGTCGATGAGCGCGACACTAGCCGGGGAGGGGCCTGGGGAGCCGTCGACTGTCCACAGGTCCAGTCATACAATCTCACCCTCGGGAGGGCTCAGTTGAAGCTGCCGCTGCACGGCATCACGGTCGTCGCGCTCGAACAAGCCGTCGCCGCGCCGTTCGCCACCCGCCAGCTCGCGGACCTCGGCGCGCGGGTCATCAAGGTCGAGCGGCCCGGGCACGGGGATTTCGCCCGCGAGTACGACCGCGACGTCAAGGGGCTTTCCGCCTATTTCGTCTGGGTGAACCGGGGCAAGGAGAGCGTCGTCCTCGATCTGAAGGCCGACGAGGACCGCTCACTGCTCGACCGCGTCCTCGCACGGGCGGATGTGTTCGTGCAGAATCTCGGTCCGGGCGCGGCGGCACGGCTCGGGCTCGGCGGTGAGGAACTGCGAGCCCGTCACCCTCGTCTGATCACCTGCGACGTCTCAGGCTATGGAGCGGAGGGCCCCTATCGCGACAAGAAAGCCTACGACTTGCTGGTGCAGTGCGAGGCCGGACTGCTGTCGATCACCGGAAGCCCGGACGCCCCGGCCAGGCCGGGCATCTCCGTCGCCGACATCGCCGGTGGCATGTACGCGTATACCGGAATTCTGACCGCGTTGTACGAGCGTGAGCGCACCGGCGAGGGGACGGCCCTGTCCGTCGCGCTCTTCGACGCTCTCGCGGAATGGATGGGGCACCCGTACTTCACCCAGGCGTACGGCGGAGCCCCGCTGAACCGGAGCGGCGCCCGGCACCCCACCATCTCGCCGTACGGCCACTACGCATGCGGCGACGGCACACGAGTGTTCCTCAGCGTGCAGAACGACCGGGAATGGGTCGCCTTGTGCGAACGGGTCCTACGGCAGCCGGCCTTGCTCCGGGACGCGCGCTTCATCGACAACCCCCAGCGCCGTGCCCATGACGAGGAGTTGACGGCCGTCATGGAAAGGGCGTTCTCCGGTCACACGGCGGACGGGCTCATGGCGCTGCTCGACGGTGCGGGCATAGCGAATGCCCGGCTGAGGTCCGTCGCGGAGTTCGCCGACCACCCTCAACTGGTGGCGCGCGACAGGTGGCGCGACTTCGCCTCTCCGGCCGGCCCGCTGCGCGGCTTGCTCCCGCCCGTCGAAGTAGCGGGGCGCGAAGCCGCGATGGGGGCCGTACCGGCACTCGGCGAGCACACGGCCGCACTCCGTGCGGAATTCCCCGAGCCGGCTGCCGGCTAGCGGTCGAGGGGACGCTGCGCCGTTTCGGGCAGGACCAGGTACACGCAGGCGGACACCAGGCAGAGCCCCGAGACGTACCAGGGGAAGGCTTCGGGGTGGCCCGACTGCTTGAGCCAGGTGGCGAGGTAGGGGGCGGTGCCGCCGAACAGGGCGACGGTGAGGGAGTAGGGGAATCCGATTCCGGCCGCTCGGACACGGGCCGGGAAGACCTCGGCGTTCACGGCCGCGGCGATCGAGGTGTACCCCGTGAGCAGGATCATCCCCGCGCACTGGACGAGCAGCAAGGAGACGAAGGTGTCACTGATCGCGTGCAGCAGGGGGACCGCCAGGGCGGCGAATCCCACGGCGAAACCGATGAGCAGCGGCTTACGGCCCACGCGGTCCGACAGCAGTCCGCCGAGGGGCTGGAGCGCCGCGAAGAAGGCGAGGGAAATCGTGCCGGCGAGGAGGGCGTCACCCTTGTCGAAGCCGGTGTTCACCTGAGCGTAGGTGGGCAGGTAGGTGGTCCAGGTGTAGTAGGCGAGGGTGCCGCCCGCGGTGATGCCGCAGATCAGCAGTGACTCGCGCGGGTGGCGCCGCAGGGCCTCGAAGAGGGCGGGCCGTGCGTCGGTCCGCCGTTCCACCTCGTGCGTCTCCCGTGCGCCCTGCCGGATCCAGAATCCGACCAGGCTGATGACGGCGCCGATGAGGAAGGGCACGCGCCAGCCCCAACCGCCCATCTGTTCCTCGGTGAGGACGTGGGCGAGGAGCGTGGCGATGCCCGAGGCGAGGAGTTGACCGAGAGTGGTCGACACGTACTGGAAGCTGGAGAACAGCCCTCGTCGGCCGGGACCGGCCGACTCCACGAGGAACGTCGTCGAGGCCGCGAACTCCCCGCCGACCGACAGTCCCTGGATCAGACGGGCGACGACGAGGACCACCGGTGCGAGAACCCCCGCTGCGGCGTACGTCGGGGTGAGTGCGACGAGCAGGCTGCCGCCGCCCATGAGCAGGATCGTGACGGTGAGCGCGGCACGCCGGCCGCGCCGGTCGGCTATCGCGCCCATCTGGAGCCCGCCGACGGGGCGCATGAAGAAGCCGACAGCGAAGACCGCGAAGGTCGACAGCAGCGGCACCAGGGAGTTGCCGGAGCCCTTGGGAAAGACCCGGTCGGCGAAGTAGACCGCGAGGAAGGAGTAGGCGTACCAGTCGTACCACTCGGCGGCATTGCCGATGGAAGCCGCCATGAGCTGGCGCGCGGAGGATCGCGGGCGCGGATCCGCGGCGTCGGCCGCGCCGGTGGGCAGGGAGGTGGATTGCGTCATGATCACCTCAATCCCCGCACCCCTCACCTCGCACACCTGTCGGCGATCTTCCCCTGAGGGTGACCCTGCCAGTGGTACGCACCGGGTTCGTACGCAGCGCTGAGGGCTGGGTGGGGTGATCTTCCGACGGCAGGCTCTTCCTCGACGGCACAGACTCATGGAGGAAGAGATGACCACGAAGGTACAGGAACAGGGTGCGGCTGCTGCGCAGTTCTCGGAGGACCGCGACCGGTCCGGCACGGAGGTGTCCTGGTCCGCCGGCTGGTCGGCTCCGGTCCAGCGGCCGAGCGCCGGCTTTGAGGAGAACTGGTCCGAGGCGGGCTTCGCCCAGCAGTCGGTCCGGCAGGTCGTGCGCGTCACCAGCGGGGGGACCGCCGCCCGCGTCAGGCTGTCGAACCGTTTCGGCAAGCAGCCGGTAGTAGTGTCCGCCGCGAGTGTGGCACTGGCCGCGGAAGGCGCGGCGGTCCGGCCCGGGACGGTGCGGGAGCTGACGTTCGGCGGCCGGGCGTCGGTGACGATCCCCGCGGGCGGCGAGGCGGTCGGAGACGCGGTGGAGCTCCGCGTCGCCCCCTTCGCATCCCTGACAGTGACCTTGTATTTCAGCAGCCCGACGGGGCCGGCGACCTTTCACGCGCAGGCGTATACCGACAGCTACCGCGCGGCCGGTGACCGCACGTCCGATGTCAAAGGCGGCGCCTTCGACGAGCGCACCCATTCCTGGTACTTCCTCTCCGACATCGAACTGTCAGGAGACGATGCGCACCCGGGCACCGTGGTGGCCTTCGGCGATTCCATCACGGACGGTTTCGGCTCCACTGTGGGCGCCGACCGTCGCTATCCGGACATCCTCGCCGAGCGTCTGGCGGCCGCGGGACAGCGGTGGGCCGTTCTCAACGCGGGGATAGGCGGCAACCTCGTGCTCCATGACTCCCCTTGGTACGGCGATGCGGCCGTGAGCCGCTTCGAGCGCGACGTGCTGGACAAGCCCGGCGTCCGCTCGGTGATCGTCTTCGCGGGGCTCAACGACATCGGGTTCAGCGAGGTCGACTTGGAGACGTACAAGCCCAACCCCGATGTGCCGGTCTCCCAGTTGATCGACGGCTATCGGCAGCTCATCGACCGTGCTCGCCGCCGGGGCATCAGGGTCATCGGCGCGACGATCCTGCCCTTCAAGGGTGCGGAGTACCACACGCCGCGGGCCGAGGCCAAGCGCGTCGCACTCAACGCATGGATCCGCACCTCCGGTGAGTACGACGCTGTCGCGGACTTCGACAAGGCCCTGGCCTCCTGCGACGACCCCCAGGTGCTCGCACCCGGCTACGACAGCGGCGATCTCAAGCACCCCAACGACGCGGGATACCGGGCCATGGCCGAAGCCGTCGATCTCCGGGCCCTCTGACCTCACGCGGCGAGCGGGTTTCAGACATCGGCTGTGAGCCGCTGATCCCGCCGCACGAGTGCGGCATAGTGCCGGTCGTTGTCGAGAAGCTCCTGGTGGCTGCCGCGTTCCACTATCCGCCCACCGTCGAGGACGATGATCTGATCGGCGTCACGGATCGTGGACAGGCGGTGCGCGATGGTGATCGTCGTCCGCCCCGCCGACAGGGCATCGATGGCCTGCTGCACGGCGTGCTCGGTGCGGGTGTCCAGGGCGCTGGTCGCCTCGTCCAGGATGAGGACGGGCGGGTCGCGCAGGATCGTCCGGGCGATGGCGAGGCGCTGCTTCTCCCCGCCGGAGAAGCGGTAGCCGCGCTCCCCGACGAGCGTGTCGTAGCCGTCGGGCAGGCCGGCGATGTGGTCGTGGATCTGGGCGGCCCGGGCCGCTGCCGCCATCTCCTCGTCGGTGGCGTCGGGCTTGGCGAAGCGGAGGTTGTCGGCCACGGAGGCGTGGAAGAGGTAGGTCTCCTGGGACACCACCCCGACGGCGCGGGCGAGGGTGTCGAAATCGAGGTCACGGACGTCCGTGCCGTCGAGCAACACCCGCCCGCCGGTGACGTCGTAGAGGCGGGGGATGAGGTAGCTGAGGGTGCTCTTGCCCGAACCGGTCGGCCCGACGACGGCCAGGCTGCCGCCGGCGGGCACCGTGAAGTCGATGCCGCTGAGTGTGGCGCCCTGCGTTTCCCGGGGGCCTTGCGGATCGCGGGGGCCTTGCGGGTCGCGGGGGCTCGGCGTCTCGTAGGAAAAGGTGACGCCTTCGAACCTGATGTCGCCGCGCACCTTCCGCAGCCGCACCGGTTTCTCCGGCTCCGCGATGTCCACCGGCAGGTCGAGGTATTCGAAGATGCGCTGGAACAGGGCGAGGGACGTCTGCATCTGCACGCCGGTGGAGAGCAGGCTCACCGTCGGCCGGAAGAGCCCCTGCTGGAGGGAGACGAAGGCGACGAGCGTGCCGAGGGAGAGGCCGGGCCCCCCGGTCTGCATCGCTATGCCGGCGGCCCAGTAGATGACGGCGGGCATGGCGGCCATGATGACGCCGATGGTGGACATCCTCCATCGCCCGGCCATGTTGGCGCGCACCTCAAGGCCCACGAGGCGCTCGGATTCCTTGGAGAACGCCTGGGTGAGGGAATCGGAGCGGCCCATGGTGCGGCCGAGCAGGATGCCGCTCACGGACAGCGACTCGGTGACCATGGCCGCCATGGCCGCCATCTGTTTCTGCCGCTGCGAAGTGATCTTCTTGCGCTCACGTCCGACGCGGCGGCTGATGGCCACGAACACGGGCAGCAGGAGCAGGGAGACGACCGTCAGCCGCCAGTCCAGCGCGAGCATCGCGACGACCGTGGCGATGACGCTGGTGAGGTTGGAGACCAGTGACGTGGCGGTGGAGGTCACCGTGGCCTGCATGCCGCCGATGTCATTGGCGATGCGGGACTGGACCTCGCCGGTGCGGGTCCGGGTGAAGAAGGCGAGCGGCATCCGCTGCAGCCGGTCGTAGACCGCCGTGCGCAGGTCGTGCATGACGCGCTGGCCGACCGTGGTGGAGACCAGCGTCTGCAGAACGCCGAGGACGCTGTTCACGAGCGCCGCGGCGATCATGCCGAGGGCCAGCAGGCTCAGCAGGCCCGTACGGCCTTGGGGGATGGCGACGTCGAGGACCTCGCGCAGCAGGAACGGTGAGGCCACCGAGACCAGCGAGGACGCGGCGACCAGCAGACCCACGAGGGTGAGCCGGCCGCGGTAGGGACGGAAGAGCCGGAGGATGCGCCGCACCTGGGCCGGCTGTTCCGGATCGGCGGGCGGGGGAGTCCAGTCGGGTTCGTCGTGACGCATGAGCTCCTAGTTCTCTGATCGCGGAGAGGTGTCAGGAGAGGTCGGCCGGGGCGGGCGGCTGCAGCAACGGGCGGACGCGGAGGGACCACGGCGACGTACCGAGCATAGCTCACTGTTACCTATACTCACAATGCACCGGGTCCTGTAATCTCGGATCATGACCGCCCCCGACCCGTCCGGACAGCTCGCTGAGCAGTTGCTGCGCCTGACCCGCAGGCTCCACCGCGCGCAGAAGCGCTACCTGGATCCCGTCGGCATCACGCCCGCCCAGTCACGGCTCCTGCGCACCGTCGCACAGTACGGCGAACCGCCGCGCATGGCGGACCTCGCCCAGCGCCTGGAGGTCGTCCCCCGGGCGGTCACCACACTGGTCGACGCGCTGGAGGCGAACGGCTCGGTGCGCCGGATGCCCGACCCCTCCAACCGCCGCGTCATCCGGATCGAGGTCACGGAACAGGGCCGTTCGACGCTGCGGGAGCTGCGGGACGCCCGGCACGCGGCGGTGGAGGACATCCTCGCCCCGCTCTCCACCGATCAGCGCGAGACGCTCGGCAGCCTGCTGACGGAGCTGATGCGGGGCCCGGACCACCCCTGCTGACCCGGGCGGCCGGATCGGGCCCGGGGAGCACGCACGGCCTCCCGGGCCCGCGCCCGCGGATCAGCAGCGCTGCCGGTCCTCCGTCAGCTCTCCCTGTGCGGTGGCCACGGTCCGGTCGTAGCATGTGCCGGGTCCCTGGAGCCGGTAGCGCTCCCGGGAGACACCGGTGGCGTGCCGCTGGTCGCGCGGCACGTTCTGGTTATACGCAGCATCACCCGTATAGGTGTCCTCCAGTCGGGACCAGTCGAGACGTTTGCCCGCGCGCAGGGTCACCCGGTCCGCGCGGTCCCCCATCGCCATCACGGTGCGCAGCCGGGCGCCCGTGGCACCCGTGATCTCGCCGTCCATCGTGTAGGTGCGCCGGGCCAGGGTGGTGGTCGCGGGGCCACGGCCGTCGACAGTGACCGATTCGTCGTCGTTCCAGCGTGCCTGGAGCGCGTCCGTCGACTCGCCCTCGGTCCAGCGGTGGAGGGAGGTGTTGGCCACCTCGCGGGCGACGGTCGTGGTCACCCGGCCGTGCGAGGTGTCGACGTAGCCCGCGACGGTCAGGGAATGACCGCCCTTGGTGCGCAACCGGTGTTCGACTCCGGGCTCGTGGGTGGTGGTGTCGGCGAGGTCACCTGCCCGGTGCGTCGTCAACGCCCCCGTGACCTGGGAAGCCTTTGCGTCCTGCCACACGAGGATGTTGGTCGGAGTGCTCCAGCCGCTCTGTCCCTCGGGCACCCCGGCTACGGAGATCGCGATCCGGTGCGGCTTGCCGTCGTTGAGCTGACCCGCGAAGGGGGTCAGGTCGTACTCCACGGGCCGCACGTCGAACGCGCGGGGGCCGGGGACGACGTACCAGAGGAACGGGTTGGACCAACCGCCCGTCCAGACGTGCGGGAAGGGCGCGGCGATCCCGGCGAGCTTGCCGTCCACCGAGACCTGCACCTCGCGGTAGGGGCCGTCCTCGGCCTTGCAGGAGTACGGGGCGGCGTCCGGCACGGTGAGGTACCAGAACTCCTCGCAGCCGCCGCCCGAGCCCGTCGCGTACACCTCGGCCACGATGCGCTCGCTGTTGCGCGGGGTGGTCAGCAGTCCTTCGTAGGCCCTGCCGTCATGGCGGGCCCCCTCCAGGGTCAGCACCCTGTCCGGGGTCGGCGCCGCCCGCACCGGCCCCTCAGCGGCGTAGAAGGTGAGCGTCACCTTTACCTTGATGACGCCGGTGTAGGTCTCGTTGACGAGATTGCCGATCAGCATCTCGACGGGCTGGCGGTCGCGGAGGGTGGCCGCGTAGCGGGTGACATCCTTCTCCACGTTCCAGGTGATGCCCTCGGGCGAGGGCTCCGGCGTCGAGGTGCGCAGTACTTCGACGCCGCCGATGCTCACGTGACCGAGGCGGTCGTACTGTCGCCCGGCCACTGCCCCTTCGAGCCGGAGGACGACCTTGTTCCAGCGGTCGCCGCAGCCCTTGGGCGGCAGATAGGTGCCTTTGTACGGTGTGTAGTCGCGGAATTCGGTGTCGGCGACCGTCACCTTGCAGGACGTCGTGCCCGGGGTGGCTATCGGCGGGGCCGCCGTGAGCGGGTCGTGCCAGTCGGTGCCGAACTCGGTCGGCGGCCCTCCGGCCAGGGCCGGGCTCGTGCCCAGCAACAGGCCGACGGCCGCGGCGCACAGCGCGAGAAGCAGTCGTCTCATGGGGCAGGAGTGAAGCGCCTCGAACACCAGCGCGCCAGAGCCCCTTTGGCCTGATCCGTCGCACGGCGCGGGAAAACCAGTTGAATGCGGCACTCCACTGACGACAACCTTTCACAGCCGCCACCTCCTCACCCCCACCCCTGGGATGCCATGCAGATTCGCGACCTTCCGTATACCGATCCCGGTCTGCCCGACGTCAGGTCCGGGCCGCGCTTCCTGCTCTGGCTGGGGCGGAACCAGCTGTCCGGCCAGGTCAGAGCCATGCTGTGGGGTGTCCTGCACATGGTCGCCGTGGCCGTCCTGCCGGTGACGATGGGTATCGCCGTACAAGCCGTCGTCGACCGCTCCGGCGCCCACCTGGCGCTCGCGGGTGGCCTGATGCTGCTGCTCGGCGTGCTCATCGCCTTGGGCGACACGATGCTGCACCGTACCGCCGTGACCAACTGGATCACCGCGTCGGCCCGGGTGCAGCAGCTCCTGGCCCGGAAAACGGCCGAGTTGGGTGCCACCCTGACCCGGCGGGTGGCGGCGGGCGAGGTCGTCGCCGTGTCCACCGGTGACGTCGAGAAGATCGGTTGGTTCGTCGAGGCGCTGTCGCGCTTCGCCTCCGCCGCGTTCACCACCCTGGTCGTCTGCGTCGCGCTGGTGATCTACCAGCCCGCGCTCGGCGTGGTGATCGCCGTCGGCGTGCCCGTACTGATCCTAGCGGTGCTGCCGTTGCTGCCGCCCGCCACGAAACGGGCGGACGAACAGCGCGACAAGGCGGGCTACGCCACCGAGCTGGCCTCGGACACCGTGGCGGGTCTGCGGGTCCTGCGCGGCATCGGTGGCGAGGAGTTGTTCCTGACCCGCTACCGGGCCGCCTCGCAGGACGTCCGCAAGGCGGCGGTGCGCAGCGCCCGGATGTGGGCGCTGATCGCCGCGGTCCAGGTCGTGCTGCCGGGCCTGCTGCTGATCGCGGTGGTCTGGTTCGGCGTCGGGCTGGTGAGGGACGGCCGGATCGGTGTGGGTGAGCTGGTCACCGTCTACGGCCTGGTCACCTTCCTGCTCTTCCCGCTGCGCCAGTTCGAGGAGATCGCCATGGCGTACTCCTTCTCCCGGCCCTCCGCCGCGCGTGCGGCGCGGGTGCTGGCGCTGCGGCGCACGTCGCCGGCGCCGGACAGCGCGGACGGCACCCTCCCGTCGGGCGACCTGTACGACCCGGCGACCGGGCTGCTCGCCCCTTCCGGCAGGCTGACCGCGGTGGTGTGCGGGGACCCCGACGCCGCCGGCCGTCTGGCCGAACGCCTGGGCGGGCACGCCCCGGACGAGGACGCCGGGGACACCCCGTCGGCCCTGCTCGGCGGGGTGGC
Source organism: Streptomyces sp. NPDC046215 (assembly GCF_040646215.1). Classification (NCBI taxonomy): domain Bacteria; kingdom Bacillati; phylum Actinomycetota; class Actinomycetes; order Kitasatosporales; family Streptomycetaceae; genus Streptomyces; species Streptomyces sp. NPDC046215. The sequence continues at coordinate 20,013 of NZ_JBEYZW010000035.1, forward strand.
GCTGGACCGTGTGCCGCTGGAGGTGGCCCGTACCGCGGTGCTCGTGCAGGACAAGGACCCGGTGCTGCTGTCGGGCACGCTCGACGAGCTTCTGGCCGTGCCGTCCTCCGGAGCCGTCGAAGCCGGGGCCGCGCTCGCGGCGGCGCAGTGCTCCGACGTGCTGACCGCTCTCGCCCAGGCGTCGGCGGACGCCTCGGGCGACCCGATGCGGACGCGGATCACCGAGCGCGGCCGTTCCCTCTCGGGCGGTCAGCGGCAGCGGCTGGCGCTGGCCAGGTCGCTGGTGACCGATCCGGAAGTGCTGGTGCTGGACGAGCCGACCTCGGCGGTCGACTCGCACACGGAGGCGCGGATCGCGGACGGGGTGCGGAGCCTGCGGGAGGGCCGCACCACGGTGGTCTTCTCTTCCAGCCCCCTGCTGCTCGACCGGGCCGACCGCGTGGTGTTCGTCCAGGAGGGCGAGGTGGCCGGCGTGGGGACCCACCGCGAACTGCTGCGTGACACCCCCGCCTACCGGGCCGTCGTCACCCGGGAGACCGACGAGGAGACCCGAGCCGCCGGGGCCGGGCCGGGCTCGGCACTCGACACGGAACTCACCCGGCTCAAGAAGAACGAACAGATCGAGGAGTCGGCATGATCGGCGTAGCGCCACCGGCCTACGACCCGGCGGCCCCGGAGTCGGCGACCACCCTGCCGGTCGCCGCCCCCGCGACCGTACGGAGCTACGTGCGCGGACTGCTCCGCAGGCACCGCACGGCCTTCGTCCTGCTGGTGACCGTGAACGCGATCGCCGTGACCGCCTCCATGGTCGGTCCGTACCTGCTGGGCGGCCTGGTCGAAGACCTGTCCTCGGGCACGGACGATATTCATCTGGGTCGCACGATCTCGCTGTTCGCGGTCGCTCTGGCCGTGCAGACCGTCTTCGTCCGCATGGTGCGGCTACGCGGTGCTGTGCTGGGCGAGGAGATCCTGGCGGATCTGCGCGAGGACTTCCTGGTGCGCTCGGTGGCACTGCCGCCGGGGGTCCTCGAACGGGCGGGCACCGGCGATCTGCTGTCGCGCATCACGACGGATGTCGACCGGCTGGCGAACGCGATGCGTGAGGCCGTGCCGCAGTTGGCGATCGGTTTCGTGTGGGCCGGGCTGCTGCTGGGCGCGCTGGCGGTGACCGCGCCGCCGCTGGCCCTGTGCGTCCTGGTCGCGCTGCCGGTGCTCGTGATCGGCTGCCGCTGGTACTTCCGGCGGGCGCCGAGCGCCTACCGGTCCGAGGCCGCCGGATACGCGGCGGTGGCCGCCTCGCTCACGGAGACCGTGGACGCCGGCCGCACCATCGAGGCACACCGGCTCGGCCGGCACCGGGTGGCGCTCTCCGACCAGCGGATCGTCGAATGGACCCAGTGGGAGCGCTACACCCTGTGGCTGCGCTCGGTCCTGTTCCCGGTGATCAACGTGACGCACACGCTGGTCTTCGGCTCCGTGCTGATCATCGGTGGCGTCTTCGTGCTCCAGGGCTGGGTCTCGGTGGGCGAGCTGACGACGGGGGCGCTGTTCGCGCAGATGCTCATCGACCCGGTCGGGCTGATCCTGCGCTGGTACGACGAGCTCCAGGTCGCCCAGGTGTCGATCGCCCGCCTCGTGGGGGTGCACGAGATCGACCTCGACAGCGCCGAGGAAGGCGTGGACCCGAAGGGCCGGAGCGTGCGGGCGGAGAAGGTGCGGTTCGGCTACCACGCCGGCGCCGACGTGCTGCACGACGTGTCCCTCGCGGTGCGCCCGGGCAGCCGGGTGGCACTGGTCGGGCCGTCCGGAGCGGGGAAGTCCACGCTGGGCCGGCTGCTGGCCGGGATCTACGCCCCGCGTACCGGCACGGTGACGCTCGGCGGCGCCGAACTGGCCCGGATGCCGGCGGAGCAGGTGCGCCGGCATGTGGCTCTGGTCAACCAGGAGCACCACGTCTTCGTGGGATCTCTGCGCGACAATCTGCTGCTCGCCCGCACGACGGCGGACGACGGTGAGCTGTGGGCCGCGCTCGGCTCGGTGGACGCCGACGGGTGGGTGCGGGCGCTGGAGAGCGGCCTGGACACGGAGGTCGGTTCGGGCGGGGCGGGCCTCACTCCGGCCCAGGCGCAGCAGATCGCGCTCGCCCGGCTGGTCCTCGCCGACCCGCACACCCTCGTGCTGGACGAGGCGACGTCGCTGCTGGATCCGCGTGCGGCCCGGCATCTGGAGCGGTCGCTTGCCAGGGTGCTGGAGGGGCGTACGGTCGTCGCGATCGCCCACCGCCTGCACACCGCGCATGACGCTGATGTGATCGCGGTGGCGGAGGGCGGGCGGATCACCGAGCTGGGCAGTCATGACGAGCTGGTCGCGGCGGGCGGCGCCTACGCGGCGCTGTGGCGCTCCTGGCACCAGTAGCCGCGGAAGGGTTCGGCGGCCCTGCGGGTCAGACCCACCCCAGGGCCGTGAGCCCGCCCACGCCGCCGAGCAGGATGAAGGCCGGCATGAGGACCTTCAGTTCCACCCAGCTGCCCGCCCGGAAGCGCAGCGCCTTCGGCGGCCCGACCGGGTACCACCGCTTGCGGCCGACGGGCAGGGGCCACAGGATCGGGCAGCCCGAGACGGTGAGGGCGTCCCCGATGTCGTGCACGAGCGCGCCGAGGACGATGGGGAGGCCCAGCCATATGTATTCCTGGCCGGGCCCGGTGAACAGCCAGTCGGCTCCGTTGCCCGGTTGGTTCAGGACGCCCGCAAGGATCCAGGCGCTGGTCGCTCCGAGCAGCCATACCAGGACGTCGCTGGAAGTCCTGGCCATGCGCCACAGCAGTCCTTCGACGGCGAGCACCAGGTGGACGAAGAGGATGCCGAGGACCGCCCAGCGCCCTCCGGTCATCGCCAGGGCCGAGGCGCCGGCTCCTATCAGCACCGCCCACAGCCAGGTGTGGGTGAGGGTGCGGTGGCCTCCGTTGCGGCGGGGGTCGCCCTTGCCTCGGGTGGCCTGGTAAACGGAGTGCGACAGCTTGTCGATGATCTCGCACAAACCGCGAGAAATCGGGCCGAAAGCCCGCGATATGGTCGCCGACTTGTGGTCGAGGTCCGGCGCGAGAGCAGCGCCCGCGCAGATCAGGGCACCGACGACGAGCACCGGCCAGGGCATCGGGTGACCTGCCGCGGCGAACGCCGCCCCCACCCCCAGCCAGGCAGCAGCTCCCGACAGCGAGTGCGCGGGTCCCATCATGGTCGTTCCACCCCTTTTATTTGCCGACGTCCCGCATTTCTGACGCCGGACCGGCGACTCAGCGTAGCGCCCGATGATCATCGCCCGGCCGCCCGGTTCTCTGATACGGCCCCGGGCCAGGCAGTATGGAGGCGTGACCCTTATCGATCAGATGCCGAGCCATGCCGACCCCGATGCCCTTTTCGAGGCCTTCTCGACCTGGGCCGAGGAACGGGGGATCTCGCTGTACCCCGCGCAGGAGGAGGCGCTGATCGAGGTGGTCTCCGGAGCGAACGTGATCCTGTCGACCCCGACCGGCTCGGGAAAGAGCCTGGTCGCGGCCGGGGCCCACTTCGCCGCGCTCGCCAATGACCAGGTGACCTTCTACACGGCGCCCATCAAGGCGCTGGTGTCGGAGAAGTTCTTCGACCTGTGCAAGATCTTCGGCACCGAGAACGTCGGCATGCTCACGGGCGACGCCTCCGTCAACGCCGACGCCCCCATCATCTGCTGCACGGCCGAGGTGCTCGCCTCCATCGCGCTGCGGGACGGCAAGGACGCCGACATCGGCCAGGTCGTCATGGACGAGTTCCACTTCTACGCGGAGCCGGACCGGGGCTGGGCGTGGCAGATCCCCCTGATCGAGCTGCCGCAGGCCCAGTTCATCCTGATGTCCGCGACGCTGGGTGACGTCTCCCGGTTCGAAGAGGACCTCACCCGGCGCACCGGACGGCCCACCGCGGTCGTCCGCTCCGCGACCCGGCCCGTGCCGCTGTCGTACGAGTACCGCACGACGCCGATGACGGAGACCCTGACCGAGCTGCTGCAGACGCATCAGGCACCGGTGTACATCGTGCACTTCACCCAGGCCGCGGCCGTGGAGCGGGCGCAGGCGCTGATGAGCATCAACATGTGCTCCCGCGAGGAGAAGGACGAGATTGCCAAGCTGATCGGCAATTTCCGCTTCACCACGAAATTCGGCCGGAACCTCTCGCGCTATGTGCGCCACGGCATCGGCGTGCACCACGCCGGAATGCTGCCGAAGTACCGGCGGCTGGTGGAACGGCTGGCTCAGGCGGGCCTGCTGAAGGTCATTTGCGGTACGGACACGCTGGGCGTCGGGGTCAATGTGCCGATCCGCACGGTGCTGTTCACCGCCCTGACCAAGTACGACGGCCAGCGGGTGCGCACGCTGCGGGCCCGGGAGTTCCACCAGATCGCGGGCCGGGCCGGACGGGCCGGGTTCGACACCGCCGGCTTCGTCGTCGCCCAGGCACCCGAGCACGTCGTCGAGAACGAGAAGGCTCTCGCCAAGGCGGGTGACGACCCGAAGAAGCGGCGCAAGGTCGTCCGCAAGAAGGCCCCCGAGGGCTTCGTCAACTGGGGCGAGAACACTTTCGAGAAGCTCATCGTCTCCGAGCCCGAGCAGCTCACCTCGCGCTTCCGGGTCACCCACGCGATGCTGCTGGCGGTCATCGCCCGGCCCGGCGACGCCTTCCAGGCGATGCGCCGGCTGCTGGAGGACAACCACGAGCCGCGCCGGAACCAGCTGCGGCACATCCGCCGCGCCATCGCGATCTACCGCTCGCTGCTGGACGGCGGGGTCGTGGAGCAGCTCGACCAGCCCGACGCCGAGGGCCGCAGCGTACGGCTGACCGTGGATCTGCAGTCGGACTTCGCCCTCAACCAGCCGCTGTCGACCTTCGCGCTGGCCTCCTTCGAGCTCCTCGACCCGGAGTCGCCGTCCTACGCCCTGGACATGGTCTCGGTGGTCGAGTCGACGCTGGACGACCCGCGCCAGATCCTGGCCGCGCAGCAGAACAAGGCGCGCGGGGAAGCCGTCGCGGCGATGAAGGCGGAAGGCGTCGAGTACGAGGACCGCATGGAGCGGCTCATGGACGTCACCTACCCCCGGCCGCTGGAGGAGCTGCTGTCCCACGCCTACGACGTCTACCGCAAGAGCCACCCCTGGGTCGGTGACCACCCGCTGTCGCCGAAGTCGGTCATCCGCGACATGTACGAGCGGGCCATGACCTTCACGGAGTTCACCTCCTTCTACGACCTCGCCCGCACCGAGGGCATCGTGCTGCGTTACCTGGCCAGTGCGTTCAAGGCGCTGGACCACACCGTGCCCGACGACCTGAAGTCCGAGGACTTCGAGGACCTGATCGCCTGGTTGGGCGAGATGGTCCGGCAGGTCGACTCCAGTCTGCTGGACGAGTGGGAGCAGCTGGCCAACCCCGAGGACGAGACCGCCGAGGAGGCCCAGGAGCGGGCCGACCAGGTCAAGCCGGTCACTTCCAACGCCCGTGCCTTCCGGGTGCTGGTCCGCAACGCGATGTTCCGGCGCGTGGAGCTCGCCGCTCTCGACAAGGTCGGGGAGCTGGGCGAGATGGACGCCGACGCCGGATGGGACGAGGAGCGCTGGGGCGAGGCCATGGACGCCTACTGGGACGAGTACGAGGAGCTGGGGACCGGCCCCGACGCGCGCGGCCCGAAGCTGCTGCGGATCGAGGAGAAGCCGGAGGACGGCCTGTGGCGCGTCCGGCAGACCTTCGCCGACCCCAACGGCGACCACGACTGGGGCATCTCCGCCGAGGTGGACCTCGCCGCCTCCGACGAGGAAGGCCGCGCGGTGGTCCGCGTCATGGACGTCGGTCAGCTGTAGCCTCCGAGGCGCCGCCCGTGCGGCGCCTCCCAGGAGCGAAGGAGCACCGATGACCAGCCCCGCCGACCGTCTGGTGGGTCTGCTCGACCTGGAGCAGATCGATCTGAACATCTTCCGCGGCCGCAGCCCGGACGAATCGCTGCAGCGTGTGTTCGGCGGACAGGTGGCCGGGCAGGCGCTGGTCGCGGCCGGGCGGACCACCGACAGCGGCCGCCCGGTGCACTCGCTGCACGCGTATTTCCTGCGCCCCGGGCAGCCGGGGGTGCCGATCGTGTACCAGGTGGAGCGGGTGCGCGACGGCCGGTCCTTCACCACACGGCGCGTGGTGGCCGTGCAGCAGGGTCGTACGATCTTCAATCTCACCGCCTCCTTCCATCAGGGCGAACCGGGCTTCGAGCATCAGACGGCGATGCCCGAGGTGCCGGGGCCGGAGGATCTGCCCCGGCTGGCCGACGAGATCCGCGACCACCTCGGCGAGCTTCCGAGTGCGCTGCAGCACATGGAACGCCGCATGGCCTTCGACATCCGGTACGTGGACCGGCTCCGCTGGACCGCTCAGGAGCTGACGGACGCGGAGCCGCGCAGCGCGGTGTGGATGCGAGCGGTGGGGCCGCTGGGTGACGATCCGCTCGTGCACACCTGCGCCCTCACCTATGCCAGCGATATGACGCTTCTCGACGCGGTGCGCATCCCGGTCGAACCGCTCTGGGGCCCGCGGGGCTTCGACATGGCTTCCCTGGATCACGCGATGTGGTTCCACCGGCCCTTCCGCGCCGACGAGTGGTTCCTCTACCAGCAGGAGTCGCCCATCGCCACCGGCGCCAGGGGTCTGGCCCGGGGCCAGATCTTCGATCGCGACGGACGGCTCCTGGTGTCCGTGATGCAGGAAGGGCTCTTCCGCAAGGTGCCGTGAGCACTTCCCCGGGCGGCCCTGGCGCCCGCCGTGGAGGTCAATGCTTCCGGCGCAGCAGCCGCTCCCACCGGGCCCGGATCCCCGTCGGCCGCCGGCCGGTTTCCTGATCGGCGACCTTCTCCCTGGTTTCCGGCACCGGGACCGCCGGCGGCCCGGCCGGTGCGGGGGACGGCCGGGCCGCCCGCGCTTCGGCCAGGGCGGCGTCGAGGCGGTGCCGGTGCCAGGCGATCTCGTCCGCGCCCGCCGCCAGAGTCACCCTGTCGGCCACTTCGCGTGCGGCCGCCGCTGCCGGGCGCGGCTGAGCGAGATCGGGGCGGAGGGCGCTCACGCAGGCCCTTTCGTGCGGATCCGGTACGGCGTCGGCCAGTTGGCCGGGATCGAGTGCCGCGGCGGTCACGGCTGCCCGCTCCCAGGGGTCCTCGGTCGAGGACAGCAGCTGGCCGATTCTGCGGACGCGCCAGTTCCGGGCCCTCCGGTCCTCCGGCTCCGCGGGCTTCGCGCCCGCTGCCGCCGGTGTGCGGCCGGTCAGCAGGTCGGGGTTGGCGTCGGCGAACTCCACGAGATCCGCTGCCAGGTAGTGCCAGACCACGGCGCGGTAGCGGTTCACATAGAAACGCACGGGGGCGAAGCTGCCCGCCTTGGCGAGGCGGACGAACCGGGCCGGGCTGATTCCCAGGAGTTCGGCGGCGTCGGCCGTGCCCACCACCCAGAGCCGGGTGCGCAGCGCTTCGGGGAACCCGGGCCCGGACTTGTGCTTCTCGATCTCCTCGTGCGACACCCGGCGCCGCCCGCCGGGCCCCGCGGCGACGGTCCGCACATATCCCAGTTGCACGGCCAGTTCGAACTCACGCGGCTTGAGCTCCAGCTCACGGGCCGCCCTTCCCAACGGCAGGCCCCCTACTGCGCCGACGCGCTCCGGGCATTGCTGCACCGTCATGACGTCCTCCCCCACTACCGGCTTCCCTCACTGACAGTGACGACGGTAGCGGTGGGACGCGACAGCGCGTCAGCCCTGTGGATAACTCCGGTCAGCGCTGGTCGCCGGGGCCCGGGCCCGCGTCGCCGCCGGGCTGCCGGGTCTCGATGCCCAGGTGCTCCCCGACCTGGTTGACCAGCAGCGTCATCTCGTAGGCGACCTGGCCGATGTCGGCGTTCGCCGCTCCGAGGACGCACAGGCAACTGCCGTCCCCCGCCGCCGTCACGAAGAGCACGCCCTCGTCGAACTCGACCATCGTCTGCCGCACCCGGCCGGCGCGGAATTGCCGGCCGCTGCCCTTCGCGAGGCTGTGCAGGCCGGACGCGACGGCGGCCAGGTGCTCGGCGTCCTCCCGGTCGAGACTCTCACTCGCACCCGTGACCAGTCCGTCGTTGGACAGCACCAGTGCGTGGCGTATGTGCTCGACGCGCCCGGTCAGGTCATCCAGCATCCGGTCGAGTCCCTCGCTGAGTGCCATGCCCCACCTCCCCGTTCCATCGATCCCCGTGACTGCCGTGCCAGCCTTGCTCACCTGTCCGCCGTCGGCAACCCGCCCGGCCCGTCGGTACCGGTCTGTTCGCCACTTGGCACAAGATGGGGACATGGCACAGAAAATGGGCAAGGGCGAGTGGCAAGCCTTCCTTTCCGAAGGCACGCGGACCGGGAAGCTGGCGACCGTACGGGCCGACGGGAGCCCCCACATCGCCCCCGTCTGGTTTCTGCTCGACGGGGACGACCTGGTCTTCAACACCGGGGCGGCCACGGTCAAGGGGCGCAATATCGCCCGCGACGGCAGGGTCGCCCTCTGCGTGGACGACGACCGGCCGCCGTTCGCGTTCGTCACGGTGCAGGGGCGCGCCGAGTTGAGCGAGGACCTCGATGAGGTACGGTCCTGGGCGACCAGAATCGCCGCGCGCTACATGGGCGAGGCTCTCGCGGAGGAATTCGGGGCACGCAACGGCGTCGCCGGTGAGCTGGTGGTCAGGGTCCGGATCGACAAGGTCGTGGCCATGGCCGCCGTCGCGGAGTAGCCCCACGCTCGCGGCCCACTGACGAAGGAGCATCCGGCATGAGCGACGATCCGGCCCGGGTGAAGGAGTTCTTCACCGTCCGGGCGGACGACTGGGATGTCCGTTTCCCGGACGACGGCCCGGCCTACGAGGCCGCCGTCCGCGACCTCGGCTTGCGCCGTGGCGGGGTGGTTCTGGACGCGGGGTGCGGCACCGGGCGGGCGCTGCCGGCGCTGCGCGCGGCGGTCGGACCGCGGGGGCTGGTGCTCGGCGCGGACCTGACCCCCGCGATGCTGCGCGCGGCCACCCGCGCCGGGCGGCACCTCGACGGCCGGTTGCTGCTCGCGGACGTCACCCGGCTGCCGCTGCGTGAGAGTTCGGTGGACGCTGTCTTCGCGGCCGGGCTCATCTCGCACCTCGCTGACGCGGAGTCGGGCTTCCGCGAACTGGCGCGGGTCGTGCGGCCGGGCGGCCGTCTCGCCCTCTTCCACCCGGTCGGCCGGGCGGCGCTCGCCGCCCGCCACGGCCGGCAGGTGACGCCCGACGACGAGCGCGCGGAACCGAACCTGCGCCGGCTGCTGGCGCGCGCGGGCTGGCGACTGGTCTCCTACACCGATGAGGACACCCGATACCTGGCGATCGCCCTCCGGCCCTGAACCGGGCCGGCCGGAGCAAGCGGATCGGACGGCCTCACTCCGCGGCTCGGGAATCCTGGCGGCCGTGCGGGACCGGGCAGGTGGCCGTGCGCCGTCCGGTGGTGGGGAAGGTCCCCAGCGACGCGACGTCGTAGCCGTTCGGGTACCCCTTGATCTCGGGGTTCTGGCGGGCGTAGTGGGGAGTGCGGCGCGGCGGGAGCAGGCGGACGGCCCTGGCCCGGGCGCGCAGGGCCCCGCGGACGACGGCACGCGTGGCGGGGTGCGGCTGTGCGTAGCGGAACGCCTTGAGCAGGGAGTCGTCCAGCAGGGCCATGCTCGCCCCGCGGACCAGCGGGGCGAGGGCCCGTGGGTACCAGGAGGCCATCAGATCGAGGGTGGCGTCCGAGACCCGCCTCCCGCCTTCGTCCCAGCCGAAGTGCGCGTCCTCGTAGGCGTCGAGACAGCTTGCGAACTCGGCATAGGACTGCGGGATGTCCCGGATTCCCATGTGGGTGCCGAGCGTGCGGTAGTAGGCGGTCATCGCGCGCCGCTCGTGATCCGACAGCCGGCGCCAGCCGTAGGCGTCGAGCCACCGCCCGGGGATGACGACGAAGGTGCACAGGACATAGCGCATGTCGTCGTTGCTGATGTCGTAGCTGCGGTGCATCTGGTTGATGCGGCGGATCGCCGTGCGCCCGCTGTCGCTGTCGAAGCCGTGCTCGACCACCGTGTCGAGCAGCAATGACGTGTCGTCATAGCGCTTCTGCGTCCGGTCGGTGAATTCGCGGGTGTCGCCGAGGAGACTGCCGATGCTGGGTACCGCATAGGTGCGGTAGAGCGCCAATTCCAGGGCGCGCGTCATGTCCCAGGGGAACTCGAAGGTCGCCGTGATCCGGTAGATGCGCAGAAAGTCCTTCTCGGGATCGAGTCGCCGGATCTCTTTGAGCCAGTCGTATCGCTTCACTCGGCGGTCGCCCCTTCGTTCGTCGGAGGTTCAACTCTACGGGTGGCGGGCACACTTGAACGACCGCAGGGCAATCCGCCGATGAGCAGGTGATCCCCGTGTTCGACAAGTTCCGCAAGCGTATCGAGGAGGCCCGGCACCTGTCGGCCCCGCAGCCGCCCGCAGGGCGGCGGGGGAACCTCTTCGAGGCGGCCGCCACCTATGTGGCGGCCTGCGCCGAGGGCGATCCCGAGACGGGCGCGGAGGCCGCCCGCTGGGTCTCTCCGGAGGCCCTCTGCTTCGGCGTGAACGAGCTTGCCTGCCGTGCGGTCATCGCCCTGGCACGCGAGCAGGACAAGACGCCGCAGCACGTGGCCCGGACGCTGCTGGGCCTGCCGGCCGCCTGACGGCCGGCCGCGGCCCCGGCAAGCCGCCCCCGCAACGAAGTTTCCGTGCCTGACCGCGCCGCCGGTCAGGCAGGTGTCCCTGATGCTCCGGTCGTCTCGGCCGGCGACGCACTCCAGCGCGCCTTGACGGATGTTCCCGACCGGCATGAGGCCGCGCCCTTGTCGGCCACCGTTCTCCAAACCGTCACCTTGTGAACGTGTACATGTCACACACTCGGCCCTACGCTGCCACCACACCCGCAGGCACCCCCGCCGCCCCTCGGCCCGCCCCTGTACGGAGGACACCGTGCCCGCCGCAGCCCCCCGTTCCCCAGGCTCCCGCCGCCGTCTCGGCGCTCTGGCCGCCACCTTCGGGCTCGCCGCCGCGTCCCTGGGCCTGTGGGCCTCGGACTCCTCGGCCGCCGCCGCTGTACCGACGCCGGACCACGTGGTGGTCGTCGTCTTCGAGAACCACGCCTACAGCCAGGTCATGGGCAGTTCCAAGGCCCCGTACATCAACTCCCTGGCGGCGGGCGGCGCCAGCCTGACGGCCTCCTACGCCGAGACGCACCCCAGCCAGCCGAATTACTACGCGATGTTCTCCGGGGACACCCAGGGGATCACCGACGACAGCTGCGTCACCCCCGGTTTCAGCGACGCACCGAACCTCGCCTCCGAGCTCATGGCCGCCGGGCGGACCTGGGCGAGCTACAACGAGTCCCTGCCCGCTGAGGGTTCCACCGCGTGCAAGAGCGGCAAGTACGCGCAGAAGCACAACCCGTGGTTCGGCTTCTCCAACGTCCCCACCGGCACGGCCCGCACCATGGCCGCCTTCCCCACCGACTTCGACAAACTGCCGACGGTCTCCTTCGTCGTCCCGAACCTGTGCAACGACATGCACGACTGCTCCGTGGGGACCGGCGACACCTGGCTCAAGAACAATCTCAAGGGCTACGCCGACTGGGCCAGGACCCACAACAGCCTGCTCGTCGTCACCTTCGACGAGGACAACCGGCTGAGCGGCAACCGCATCCCCACCGTCCTCCATGGCCAACCGGTCAAGGCGGGCTCGACCTCCGCGAGCACGTACAACCACTACGACCTGCTGCGGACGGTCGAGGACATGTACGGCACCCCGCACGCCGGCAACGCCGCCAAAGCCAAGGACATCACGGGGATCTGGAACAGCTGACCGTGTACCTCACGGACAGCCGCACCACTCCGGACCCCTCCGACACCGCCGGCCGGCGCCCCCTCCCCGGCCGGCGGGCCGCCGTACCCGGGGCGGTGTTCGCACTGGGTTCCGTCAGTCTCATCACCGACGTCTCCTCGGAGATGGTGACCGCCGTCCTGCCGCTGTACCTCGTCGCCGGTCTCGGCCTCTCCCCGCTGGGCTTCGGCCTCCTGGACGGCATCCACAACGGCGTCAGCGCGCTCGTACGCCTCATCGGCGGCAGGCTCTCCGACCGTGGCGGCGGCAGCCACAAGCGGGTGGCGGCGGCGGGCTACGGCCTGTCCGCCGTGTGCAAGCCCCTGCTGCTCGTCGCGCACAGCGTGCCTTCGATCGGCGCGGTACTCGCCGCCGACCGTACGGGCAAGGGGCTGCGGACGGCTCCGCGCGACGCGATGATCTCGCTGGCGTGCGCGCCCGGGGCCCGGGGCCGGGCCTTCGGCGTGCACCGGGCCATGGACACGGCCGGGGCCCTGCTCGGCCCGCTGCTCGCCTTCGTGATCCTGCGGGCGGCGGCCGACGGCTATGACGCGGTGTTCACCGTCAGCGGCTGTGTGGCCGCACTGGGGGTCGTCGTCCTCCTGCTGTTCGTCCCCGGACGGTCCGCGGGCCGGAGCAGCGCCGGTGGTGCCGACATGCGCGCGCCCGGCCGCGCGCCGCTGCGTGCCGCCCTGCGCCGGCCCGGTGTCCGCCGACTGACCGGGTGTGCGGCGCTGCTGGGTCTGACGACGGTCAGCGACTCCTTCCTCTACCTCACCCTGCAACGGCGGCTGGACCTGCCGGAGGCGTGGTTCCCCCTCCTCCCGCTCGGTGCCGCGGCCGCATTTCTCCTGCTGGCCGTCCCGCTCGGCGCCGTCGCCGACCGGGTCGGCAGACGCCGGCTGTTCCTCTGCGGCCACCTGGCCCTGCTCGCGGCGTACGGCCTGCTCGTCGCCCCGCTCGGGGACTCCCGCGCCCTGCTGTGGCTCACGCTCGCCCTGCACGGAAGCTTCTACGCGGCCACCGACGGCGTCCTCGCCGCCGCGGCCGCTGACGCCGTACCGGAGGAGATCCGCGGCAGCGGCCTGGCGGTGGTGCAGACCGGCCAGGCCGCAGCCCGCTTCGTATGTTCGATCGCATTCGGCGCGGCCTGGACGCTGTGGGGCGACCGGACGGCGCTGTGCGCCGCCGGGGCGGGCCTGGCCGTATCGGCCGCCGTCAGCGTGCTGCTGCTCCGCCCCTCACCCGACGCCGCCCCGGAGACTGCCCGTTGAACCGCAACAGCCGTGTCCTCGCCCTGCTCGTCGCCGTCCTGGTCCTGGGCGCCGTCGCCGTGGGCACCACCCTCCACGCCGCGGGGCGGGCGGCCGAGAAGGACCGCGCCCGGAAGGACGGCCCGTCCGTGCGTTCCGGCGCGGTCGCCCTGGACACCCCGGGGCTGAGCGTCTTCCGGAACATGGCCTGGGGGCCGCACCGTGACGAGATCGCGGCCGTGCCGACCGCGCGGCCGACCGGCCCCCGTACCGCGTCCGGCGTCCGCTGTCTGCGGTTCCACACGGCCGCGGGCACCGGGATCTGCCTCCAGGCGGTGCACGGCACCCTCCGCGAGAGCTACCGCGCGGTGGTCCTCGACGCGCGGCTGCGCGAGCTGCGCCGCTACGACCTCGCGGGCGTGCCCTCGCGGGCCCGGGTCTCCCCCGACGGGCGGAGCGTCGCCTGGACCGTCTTCGTGAGCGGGGACTCGTACGCGGGGGCGGCCTTCTCCACGCGGACGTCGGTCCTCGACCTCCGCACCGGGCGGCTGGACCGCAGCCTGGAGGACTACCGGCTCTTCCTGGACGGCCGGCCGCACACAGCGGTGGACATCAACATCTGGGGTGTCACCTTCGTCGACGACACGCGCTTCTACGCCACCGCCGCCACCGGCGGACGGACGTACCTGGTGCGCGGCGACCGCGCTGAGCGGACGCTGCGGGCTCTGCACACCAACGTGGAGTGCCCGTCCCTGTCACCCGACGGAACCCGGATCGCTTACAAGAAGCGCGTCGAAGGCCCCTCCTCCGACGCGCCGTGGCGGCTGTACGTCCTGGATCTGCGCACCCTGCGCGAGAGCGCCACGGCCGAACGGCGGAGCATAGACGACCAGGCGGCGTGGCAGGACGGACAGACCCTCGTCTACTCACTGCCCGGAAACTACGGAGCCGACCTGTGGACCGTCCCGGCGGACGGCTCCGGCGCTCCCGCGGTCTCGATGGCCGCCGCGCTGGCCCCGGCTTTCACCGGCCGGCCGCAGAGCGGTGCCTCCTCAGCGCCGTAGCTCCTTGCGGGAGACCCGGCGCAGCCTTCTGCGCTGCGAGGAGTCCAGTGTCAGGTACGCGCCGACCGGCACGCCGACGATCACCAGCAGCGCCGCCCAGAAGGGCAGCACCCACAGCAGGATCACTCCCACCGCCACACCGCCGACGGCGACCTTGGCCCTGTTGCTTATGTCCCTGCCTCCTTCGCGACAGCAGCCGCTCTGTCCTGGGAACGACCGGCGGCCCCCGCTGGTTCCTCAGCCGGCCCGCAGGGGGGCGCCGACGTCGTGCATGTGGCGCAGCGCCTGCCGGTAGGAGTCGATCAGCCCGGTCTCCGTGTACGGGAGCCCTGCGGCCAGGCAGTGGGCGCGGACGAGGGGCTGCGCGAGCCGCAGGTGGGGGCGGGGCATGTTCGGGAAGAGGTGGTGTTCGATCTGGTAGTTCAGACCGCCGAGGAACCAGTCGGTCAGCGGGCCGCCGCGCACGTTGCGTGACGTGAGCACCTGGCGGCGCAGGTGTCCCCAGCGCTCGCCGTCCGGGTCCGGCATCTCCATTCCCTTGTGGTTGGGGGCGAAGGCCATGCCGAGGTGGAGCCCGAAGAGGGCGTGGTGGACGAGGGCGAAGACGACCGCCTTGCCGGGGGACATCGAGGACAGCAGCAGCGTCAGATAGCCCGCCGCGTGGAGGACCAGCAGGACCGCTTCGGTCCGGCGTTCGCCCGCTTCCTGCCTTTTGAGGTCGCGTACGCCTGAAATCTTCAGGTTGATGCCTTCGAGCAGCAGCATCGGGAAGAAGAGCCGGGCCTGATGGCGGGTCAGCCAGCGGGTGAACCCCTGCCGTTGCGCGGCCTGCTGCCGCGTCCAGACGAGGGCGCCGACGCCGACGTCCGGGTCCTTGTCGATGTGGTTGGGGTTGGCGTGGTGCCGGTTGTGCTTGTCGTTCCACCAGCCGTAGCTCATGCCCAGGAGCAGGTCGGAGTGGATGAGGCCCAGCACGCGGTTGCCGCGCCGGGTGCGCCCTATCTGCGCGTGTCCGCTGTCGTGTCCGATGAAGGCGGCACGAGAGGCGAACACCGCCAGAGGTGCGGTCAGCAGCAGCGTCCACCACGAATCGCCGCTGAGCACGATGCCCGTGGCCGTGGCCGCGAGCGCGAGCAGGTTGCCGGCGACGGTCAGCGCATAGCGGCCCCGTCGGCGTTCGAGGAGCCCTTGCTCCCGGACGCGGCGCAACAGCGGTGCGAAGTCGCTGCCGGCGGACGGTTCCGCGAGCAGGGTGGCGGCCTGGGGCATGAGGTCTCCGGACGGTCGGGACAGATGTGCTGACTCCACCGAACGTACGGACGCGGGATACCGGACGGCCATGGCGTCACCACCCCGATCGAACGGGGGCAATCCCCCCGCGGGGATGGGGGGTTTGGATACACCCCTCCCCGCCATGTGCCGCGGATCACAAGAGGAGGATGCCCCTCCGGGCATTCTGTCCTGTACCCTCGGCCGCTCCTGACTCCACTAGTCAAATTTGAGGAATGCGCAGCCCTGTGACACCGCCCCCTGCCGCAACACCCTCCGAGGTCTCCCTGCTCACCCGCTGCCGGGCGGCCTTCCTCCCCGGCGACCCCGCGCGCACCGGACGCGTCGCCTTCTGGCGACCGGACGGCGAAGCGCCCGGTGGGCCGGGCGATATCGAGGAGCTGACCGTCGCCGTACCCGACGGCACCGAGGTCACCACCACGACCGTGCGGGCCGTCGTCCTGCCCGTACGGCAGGCGCTGCCCGTACTGACCCGCGCCCGTGCCGCACAGGCCGACGAGGCCGCGGCCTTCTGGGGAACCGCGGCCGTACTGGCCCTGCAGCTGGCCGCCCGCGGGCGGCTCCTGCCGGGGCTGACCGCGACCGATCACGACGCGTGGCGCGTCGGCCCGCTCGCGCCGGACGACCTGCTCCGGGTGCGCGAGCTGGCCGCCGCCATGCCGCCCTCCGCCCACGCCGTGCCGCTCCCGGACACGGACCCGCTGCTGCTGCCGGAGCCGGAGCGGCTCGTCCACGCCTTCCTCGACGCCGTCGCCGACGGTCTCCCCCGCTCCCCCGCCGCGGCGACCGCGGCAGGCGGGCCCGCCTTCGCCGCCACCGAGCCGCGGCGCCTGCCCGAGCAGCGCGCCTGGGCGGCGGGGATCGCCGCCGGGCACGACGCGGGGGTGCGGCTCTCCCTGCGGGTCGAGGTCGGGGGGCTCACCACGGCACCGGACGGCGCGGCCGGGGAGGATCAGGCCGCCCCGCGCTTCCGCGCCGTGCTGCAGTTGCACAGCCTCAACGACCCGGCGCTCGTCGCGGACGCCGCCGACGTCTGGTCCGGCGCCTCCCCCGTGGCGGCCGCGCTCGGCCGGAACGCCCGGATGAACGCGCTGCTCGCGCTGCGCCGCGCGGCCCGCGCGTGGCCCGCGCTCTCCCCGCTGCTCGACGCGGCGGCCCCCGATGCCATCGACCTCGCCGACGAGGAGGTCGGCGAGCTGCTCGGTGCCGCGTCCGAGGCGCTGGATGCCACCGGAGTGCAGGTCCACTGGCCCAAGGAGCTGGCCCGCAAGCTCACCACCCGCGCGGTCATCGGGCCGCCGGACGACGACGGTGACGGCCGGCGCTTCGGCAGCGACGGCTCGGGTATGCCGTCCCTGCTGTCGGCCGGCGCGCTGTTGACGTTCGGCTGGCGTTTCGCCATCGGTGACCAGGAGCTGACGAAGGAGGAGCTGGACCGGCTCGCGGAGGCCAGCCGGCCCGCCGTCCGCCTGCGCGACCAATGGGTGCTCATCGACCCGGAATCGGTGCGCCGTGCACGGGACCGGCAGGAGCGCAAGGTCACCCCGCTCGAGGCGCTGGGCGCGGCCCTCACCGGCCGTGCGGGTGAGACCGGCCAGGACGGCCGGGGCGCGGTCGAGGTGGAGGCCACCGGCTGGCTGGCGGCGCTCCGCGACCGGATCGCCGACCCGGAGCGCTCGCAGGAGCCTCTGGCCCAGCCCGTCGCCCTCCGGGCCACCTTGCGCGACTACCAGCTGCGCGGCCTCGACTGGCTGCACCGGATGACCTCGCTCGGCCTGGGCGGCTGCCTCGCGGACGACATGGGCCTCGGCAAGACCGTGACGCTCATCGCCCTCCACCTGCACCGGCAGACGCTGCCCGAGGCGGCGGGGCCCACGCTCGTCGTCTGCCCCACGTCCCTGATGGGCAACTGGCAGCGCGAGATCGAACGTTTCGCCCCGGGGACGCCCGTCCGCCGCTTCCACGGCCCCGCACGGTCCCTGGAGGGCTTGTCGGCCGGGGAGTTCGTCCTCACGACGTACGGCACGATGCGGCTGGACGCGCGGCGCCTGGCCGAGGCGGGCTGGGGCATGGTCGTCGCCGACGAGGCCCAGCACGTCAAGAACCCGTACTCCGGAACGGCGAAGCAACTGCGGACCATCGGCGCCAAGGCTCGCGTCGCGCTGTCCGGCACCCCGGTGGAGAACAACCTCTCCGAGCTGTGGGCCATCCTCGACTGGACGACGCCCGGCCTCCTCGGCTCCCTGGCGGCGTTCCGCAGGCGTTACGCCCAGGCCGTCGAGGGCGGCGCGGACCCGGCCGCCGCCGAGCGCCTGGGTGCCCTCGTCCGGCCCTTCCTGCTGCGCCGCCGCAAGTCCGACCCCGGCATCGCCCCCGAGCTGCCTCCGAAGACCGAGACGGACCGCACGGTCGCGCTCACCAAGGAGCAGGCGGCCCTGTACGAGGCCGTGGTGCGGGAGGTCCTCGCCGAGGTGGAGGCGGCGGACGGCTTCGAGCGGCGCGGTCTGATCGTGAAGCTCCTCACCGGCCTGAAGCAGATCTGCAATCACCCGGCGCAGTTCCTGAAGGAGGACGACCCGAGGATCACGGGCCGCTCCGGCAAGATCGAACTGCTCGACGAACTGCTGGACACCATCCTCGCCGAAGGCGCCAGCGTGCTGATCTTCACGCAGTATGTACAGATGGCCCGGCTGCTCGAACAGCATCTGGCCGCCCGCGGTGTCCCGGCCCGGCTGCTGCACGGCGGGACCCCGGTGCCGCGGCGCGAGGAGATGGTGCGCAGCTTCCAGGACGGCGAAGTGCCGGTCTTCCTGCTGTCGTTGAAGGCCGCGGGCACGGGCTTGAACCTCACCCGCGCCGGTCATGTGATCCATTTCGACCGCTGGTGGAACCCGGCCGTCGAGGCACAGGCGACCGACCGCGCCTACCGCATCGGACAGACCCAGCCCGTGCAGGTGCACCGCCTGATCGCGGAGGGCACCATCGAGGACCGCATCGCGGAGATGCTCACCCGCAAGCAGGCCCTGGCCGACGCCGTCCTGGGCTCGGCCGAGGCCGCTCTGACCGAACTGACCGACGCCGAACTGGCGGATCTCGTCGCACTGAGGGGGGCCGGACGTTGACCGGACACGACCGGGGTACGGAGCGCACCTTCGAGGCGCTGCCTCCCGAACGCGGCCGCGCCTTCGCCGGCAGCTGGTGGGGCCTGGCCTGGCTCAAGGCGCTGGAGGACACGGCCCTGGACAGCGCGCAGGTGAAGGCCGGGCGCAGGTACGCGCGCGCGGGCGCGGTGGGCGCGGTGTCCGTCCGTCCGGGCCGGATCACCGCGGTCGTCCGCGACCGCGACGGTACTTCCCGCCGGTCCGACGTGGTCGTCCAGGAGCTCTCCGACGCCCATTGGGACCGGCTGCTGGACCTGGTGGCCGACCGGGCCGGTCACATCGCCGCGCTCCTCGACGGCGAGATACCGACCCACCTGGTCGAGGACGCGCTCGCGGCCGGTGTCGAACTGCTGCCCGGGATCGGGGATCTGGAGCCGGAGTGCACCTGTGACGCCTGGGACCACTGCCAGCACACGGTGGCCCTGTGCCACCAGGTGGCGCGACTGCTCGACCAGGACCCGTTCGTGCTGCTGCTGATGCGCGGGCGGGGGGAGCGCGAGCTGCTGGACGAGCTGCAGGCGCGCAGCGTCTCGCGCGGCGCGGCCGGTGTGCCGGAGGCGGCCACGGAGGCGCCGGCCGGCGTGCCGGCCCGTGAGGTGTTCGCGGCCGGTTCCACCGTGCCGCGGCTGCCCGCGCCGCCGCCCGCCGTGGACGTCGCCGGCCGCCCGCCCGTACTCGCCGGTGACACCCCTCCCGCGCCCGGACTCGACGTGGAGGCGCTGGAGTTCCTCGTCGCGGCCGCCGCCGCCCGGGCTCGGCAGCTGCTGGCCGAGGCCCTGACCCAGGGTCACGAGCGGACCCCGGTGCCGGAGGAGCTGACGGTGGCGCAGGACGCGGTGCGCCTCGCCGCCGTGGGTCCGCCCGCCGCGGTCACCGCCCGGCTCGCGGCGGGCTCCGGCCGGGACCGCGGCGAACTGGCCCGGGCCGTGCGGGCCTGGCGCCATGGCGGGCCGCCGGCCCTGGCCGTCCTGGAGGAGGAGTGGGCCCCGGGACCCGAGGCGCTCGCACGCGCCCGGGCCCAGCTGTCGGCCGCCTGGGAGGGGGAAGGCGCCCCTGCGCTGCGGGCGACGCGCAACCGGTGGACGGTGGTCGGCATGGATGCGCAATTGCGCTACGGGCGTGACGGCCGCTGGTGGCCCTACCGCAAGGAGGGCGGCCGCTGGGAGCCGGCCGGACCCTGCGACCACGACCCGGCGGCGGCCCTCGCGGGACTGGGCGGACCGGGCGGACCAGGCGGAGAGGACGCACGTGACGGCTGACCCGCCCGGCGGGGCCGGTCAGGGGCCCTCCGCGCGCGACACAGGAATCGAAGGTAGCAAAGCACCCTATTGTCACTTTCAAAGGTGACAGGCGATATTTTGCCTATCGGCACCAGAATATGGTGATCTACTGTTCAATCACCTTCTGGTCATAGAAAGGCCCATTGGGATGGCTTTCGCCCTGCTGCGCCGCTACCAGCGTTCTCTCCACCGGGAGACCGCACCGATTCCGTACGGCGCGGGGGCTCTGGACTGCGTCGTCCTCGACCCGGTGCAGTTGCCGCTGCACAGAGCGGAGGTGTCCGTGCGGGACGCCGACGGCCGGGAAGTCGTCCACGGCCAGACCGACCCGCACGGCCGCTTCGCGACGACGGTGGCGCCCGGCGAGTACAGCCTCGCCGTGACGGCGGACGGGCTGCAGCCCGTTCGCCGCGCCTTCCAGTCCGCGGACGGCGTCCGGACCTCCCTCGACCCGGTGACCATGGAACCGGCGCCCGCGCCCGCCATGCCGGCACCGGGCAGGTGGCGCATCGACCCGGATCACACGGCCGTGCGCTTCATCGCCCGGCACATCGGACTCGCCGAGGTCCACGGCCGGTTCAACCGGTTCGAGGGCACCCTGTGGATCGGCGAGACCATGGACGACTCGCGGCTCGACGTGGTGATCGACACGTCGAGCATCGACACCGGAGTCGCGCAGCGCGACGAGCACCTGCGCTCCGCCGAGTTCCTCAACGTCGCGGGCTTCCCGTACATGCAGTTCACCAGCGAGCGCTTCGCACACCGCGGCGGCTCCCGGTGGACGGTCCACGGCGTGCTCAACCTGCACGGCGTCAGCCGGAACATCTCCCTCGACACCCGCTACCTGGGCATCGGCACCGGCATCATGGGCGAGACCCGCGCCGCTTGCTCGGCCACCACCGAGCTGCACCGCGAGGACTTCACCCTCGACTGGCGCTCCATGATCCGGCGGGGCATCGCCATGATCGGGGCGACGATCAGGATCGAGCTCGACATCCAGGCCGTGCCCGATCAGTGAGCCAGCCCGACCCGCCCGGCCGCGGGACCCTCGTGGTCACCGGCCGGCCCCGGGAAGATGCTCGTGGGGAAGCCGCTGGGCAGGCTCGTGGGAAAACCCGAGGGCAGCCCTGAGGGCAGGCTCGTCGGAAGGTTGGACGGAAGGCCCGAGGGAAGTCCGGACGGCAGCCCCGACGGCAGCCCGCTGGGGATGTCGAACGAGGCCGTCGGAAACCCTCCCGGGCCGTCCGGCCTGTCGTCCTCGCCGTCCCCGATGACCAGCACCGCCCCCAGCGCCAGCGCGGCCACCGCCACCAGCACGGTCACGGCGATCGCCACCCGTCGCCCGGAACCGTCGCCCCGGGGCGGCTCCGGGGGCCAGGGCGGCTGGGCGGGGCCGAATCCGCCCGGCGGCGGTGACGACGGCGGGGGCGGCGGGCCCGGGGGCGGACCGTACGGCGGTCCGGGCGGGGGTGCGGGTGGGCCGGAAGTAGGGGCCATGGGTCTCAGCGTCCTCTCCGGCGCACCCCTGACACCGGCCGGTGACAGGACCGCCACACCTTCCGTGCGGGATCGCGACATTCCACCCGGCGCAATCGCCTGACGACCCCGCGTGGCGTTCCCGGGGCAAAGATCCATAAAACATACGATTCACCGGTGTCTGTCGCCTCGATGTCCACCGCCGGAAGCGTGGACTGCTCAATGGACTCCTCGATGGGCTCCTCAGCGGCCCGCGCGGAGGAACGCCTCCAGACCGGCCAGGTCGTCGGTGTTGAGGTGGTCCACGCGGGCGGCCAGGAGCTCCCGCCACACCGCCTCACGGGCCGGGCCCGGCCGGTCGGGCGTGGCCCAGAACCTCACCCGTCTGCCTTCCGCGTGGGCGGTGGCGGCGAAGTCCCTCAGCCTCGCCCGTTCCTGAGGGGGCATCGGGCCGTCACCCTGCCAGGCGAAGTGGAGGTTCCAGTTGTCGCTGACGAGCGGCGTGAAGGAGGCGGGGGCGCCGCCCAGGTCGGTGAGGCGCCCGTCGTAGAAGGCACGCCGGCGGCGTTCCTGGGCCATGGGGATCCACGCCCCCCGGTCGCCCGAGATGACGGCGGTGACCGCGCCGCGGCGTACCACGCCGTCCTTGCAGACGCTGAGCATCGACCGGTAGGGGCGCAGGCGGCGGGAGAGTTCGCGGTAGGTGGGGTCACCGGCGGTCTTGATGTCGATGAGCAGTTGCAGGGACAGGCCGTGGCCCGGGTAGACCCGGCCGTGCCCGGCCCGGACGCGCTCCAGCAGCGGGTCGAGGTAGAGCCCTTCGAGGGTGCGGGCCGGATCGAGCTCGGACGCGTCGTGGGCGACGAGGAGTTGGCCCTCCACGAGCCAGATGTCGGCCTCGACGCTGCCGAACCCGTGGGAAAGCGCGTCGGTGAGCGGGTGCGGGTGCGCGTAGTCGTTGTGCGCGTGGGCGCGGGCCAGCGGCGCCCGGCCGGCTTCCCCGCCCGTGCGGGACCACCGGCCGGCCGCCTCGGCGAGGGCCGGGCTCGCGAGGGAGCCGGTGAGGGCGGCTCCGAAGGTGAGGACGGCTGCACGGCGCGTACGAAGGGTCATTGCCTCTCCCGGGTCGACGGGCGTCAACGTGCTCTGACGCCCGGGCCACGCGTGCTGACTGTTGTGAGTATCCGGGCCCACAGGGCCTCTGGGCAGGGAAGTGACAAGAGTTGCCCGCGTCGACGCCGACGCGTTCCCTGTCGTTCGTTCGGGGCATGGTGAACGCTCTTGTGTCATGCCAGAGTTGACGGGACCTCCGGGGAGACTGTGATGAGACGTGGGAGCCGCGTACGCGCGGTGCTGACGGTTCTGGTGGCGTGGACTTCCCTGGTGGCCGGGGGGACCGCCTGGGCGGATGCGGCCCCTCGGCACATACTGCGGCTGAAGAGCCTCGCACGTGTCGCGCCAGGGGTGACGTACCAGCAGTTCTCGCTGACGGCTTCGCACGGGCGGGCGTACGGGCACCTGCTGACGGCAGATCTCGGCAGCCCGTCGGTATCGCTGGACCTGCTGTACCCGGGGGCCGTCGCCGCGCGGTCCGCGGTGTCCCGGATGGCCGACCGGGCCGGCGCCGTGGGCGGGATCAACGGGGACTTCTTCAACATCACGGAGACGCAGCACCCCGGGGTGGACGCGACGGGCGCCCCGGTGGGGCCCTCGATCGCGAACGGACGCCGGCTGGGCGCGGCGGTCCCGGACGGGCAGCGCTTCGGCCCGTCGATGCCCCCGGGCGCCACGACCCGGGACGTCATCGGCGTGGGAACGGACCGCACCGGCCGGCTCGACCGGCTCACGCTGGCGGGCTCCCTGACGGCCAAGGGCCGGCGGCTGCCGCTGCGCGGCCTGAATCAGTACGCCCTCCCGGTCGGCGGGATCGGCGCGTACACCTCCGCGTGGGGCACCGCGTCCCGGCTGCGGGCGACGTGCGGGACGGACACCGACCGCGGCGCGCCGTGCAGCACCGACACCTATGAACTGACCGTGAAGCGCGACCGGGTGAGCGCGGTCGCGCAGGCACCGGGGCGCGGTGCCATCGCCTCCGGCTCGGTGGTCCTGGTGGGGCGCGACGCGGGGGCGCGCGAGCTGCGCAAGCTGCGGGTCGGCGATGCGGTGAGCGTCGAGGAGCGGCTCACCCCCGCCCGGCCGGGGGCGCTGCGGTTCGCGATCGGCGGCTTCCCGGTGCTGCGCGACGGCAGTCCACCGGCCGGCCTGGACGACGCGGTCGCCGCCGTGCGGACCGCCGCAGGCCTGGGCGGCCAGGGGCGGCGGTTCTACCTGATGGCCCTGGACGGCGGCCCGGACTACCGGTCGGGGCTGACCGTCGCCGAACTGGCGGATGTCATGCGACAGGCCGGCGCCGACGACGCGGTGAACCTGGACGGGGGCGGTTCGAGCACGCTCGTCACCCGCGCTCCGGACGACGCGCACGCCCTGGTGCGCAACCACCCGTCGGGCGGCTCCGAGCGTGCGGTTCCGAACGGCATCGGGATTTTCGTCCGAACGTAGCATCGTCCGTCAATCCACCCATTCGAGTGACTGCGGCTGCCGTATCCCACTGCTAGCTTCGAAGCCGGGCGAGCAGAACTCAATCGCGGGTCCGGGGCCGGCCGTTCCGTAATGGCTCATTCCCTGACGGGCCGTTCCGTATATTGATGGGTGGGAATTCGCATATGACGACGTCAGTGGAGACCGGTGCCGAGGCCGATAACGGCACCCAGTTGAGTCTGGGCACCGCGGCCGCACGGAATCTGGCGACCACGACAAAGTCCGTACCGCAGATGCAGGGCATCACCTCGCGGTGGCTCCTTCGCATGCTGTCGTGGGTCGAGGTCCCCGGCGGCACCTTCCGGGTCAACCGGCGGCTGACGCACACCCTCGGCGACGGCCGGGTGGAGTTCGTCTCCACCGGGGCGGAGGTCCGGGTGATCCCGGCGGAGCTGGGCGAGCTGGCGCTGCTGCGCGACTTCACCGACCAGGCGGTCCTGGAGGACCTGGCGGACCGTTTCGTACAGCGGGAGTACCGCCCCGGAGACGTGCTGGTGGAGGCGGGGCAGCCCGCCGACCAGGTCGTCCTGATCGCGCACGGCAAGGTCAGCAAGGTGCGCGAGGGCGAGTACGGCGATCCGGCGGTGCTCGGCGTGCTGGCCGGCGGCGAGTACTTCGGCGACCGGGCGCTGGCGGCGCCCGAGGGCGGCGAGTGGGACTTCACCGCCAAGGCCGTCACCAACTGCACGGTCCTGACGCTGCCCCGCCAGGAGTTCCTCGCGCTCCAGGAGCGGGCGCCCGCGCTGCGCTCCCACGTGGAGGCGTTCCGCGCCGCCGCCTCGCTCCCGCAGAACGAGCACGGGGAGTCGGCCATCAACGTCGCCTCCGGGCACACCGGGGAGCCGGTGCTGCCCGGCGTCTTCGCCGCCTACGAGACGGCTCCGCGCGAGCTCGGCCTGAGTGTCGCCCAGACGGTGCTGCGGGTGCACTCGCGGGTCGCCGACCTCTACAACGAGCCGATGAACCAGCTCGAGCAGCAGCTGCGGCTGACGGTGGAGGCGCTGCGCGAGCGCCAGGAGCACGAGATGGTCAACAACCGCGAGTTCGGCCTGCTGCACAACGCCGATCTCAAGCAGCGCATCCACACCCGCAGCGGCCCGCCCACCCCCGACGACCTCGACGAGCTGCTGGCCACCGTCTGGAAGGACCCCGGCTTCCTGCTGGCCCACCCGCGCGCCATCGCCGCGATCGGCCGGGAGTTCAACAGCAGGGGTCTGTATCCGGACAGCGTCGAGGTGAGCGGCCATGCCGTGCCCGCCTGGCGCGGTGTGCCCATTTTCCCGTGCAACAAAATCCCGGTCAGCGACGCCGGTACCAGTTCCATTCTGCTGATGCGCACCGGGTCGGAATCTCAAGGGGTCGTCGGTCTCCACCGCACCGGAATTCCCGACGAGTACCGGCCGAGCCTTTCCGTCCGGTTCATGGGCATCAATGACCAGGCCATCATTTCCTATTTGGTGAGCGCCTACTATTCCGCCGCGGTGCTCGTTCCCGATGCCCTGGGAATTCTGGAGGACGTCGAAGTCGGGCACTGACGCCCCCACCGCTCACACCGCACGGCACCGCACATTCACGTCAGTTTTCGCAACAGATGGGTGACGACCAGTCATGACCACGTCAGTGGAGTCCGGGGACACCGCACAGCCGGGCGAGTCACAGCTGAGCCTGGGTACAGCGGCGGCGCGACAGCTCGCCACGACGACGAAGACCGTGCCGCAGATGCAGGGGATCTCCTCCCGCTGGCTGCTGCGCGTGCTGCCATGGGTGCAGGTCTCGGCAGGCACCTACCGGGTCAACAGGCGGCTCACTTACACGGTCGGCGACGGCCGGGTGGAGTTCATCTCGACCGGCACCGAGGTCCGGGTCATCCCGCCGGAGCTGGGGGAGCTTCCCCTGCTGCGGGGGTTCGACGACGGTGCCGCGCTGGAGGCGCTCGCGGACGGCTTCGTCCAGCGCGAGTACGCGGCCGGTGACACCCTCGTGGAGGCCGGCGCCCCGGCCGATCACGTCTTCCTCATCGCGCACGGCAAGCTCAACCAGACAGGTCCGGGAAAGTACGGCGACGAGACCGTGCTGCGGGTGCTGGCCGACGGCGACCACTTCGGCGAGCAGGTGCTGCTGGAGCCGGACGGCACCTGGGAGTTCACCGTGCGGGCGGTCACGCGCTGTACGGTGCTGGCGCTCCCCCGGCAGACGTTCCAGGAGCTGTCGGAGCGCTCCGCGTCCCTGCGCACCCATATCGCGGAGTTCGCCTCCCGCACCATCCCGGCGCAGAACAAGCGCGGCGAGGCCGATATCGCGGTGGCGTCCGGGCACACCGGAGAGCCGCGCATCCCCGGTACGTTCGCCGACTACGAGCTCTCCCCGCGGGAGTACGAACTGAGCGTGGCCCAGTCCGTGCTGCGGGTGCACACCCGCGTCGCGGATCTCTTCAACGACCCGATGAGCCAGGTCGAGCAGCAGCTGCGGCTGACAGTGGAGGCGCTGCGCGAGCGCCAGGAGCACGAGATCGTCAACAACCGCGAGTTCGGCCTGCTGCACAACGCCGACCTCGGCCAGCGCATCCACACCCGCACCGGCCCGCCCACCCCCGACGACCTCGACGAGCTGCTGTCGCGGCGCCGCAAGACCCAGTACCTGCTCGCGCATCCGCGCACCATCGCCGCGTTCGGCCGGGAGTGCAGCAGCCGTGGGCTCTACCCCCAGTCCATCGAGGTCCTGGGCTCGGCGGTGCGTTCCTGGCGGGGCGTGCCGCTGCTGCCCTGCAACAAGATCCCGGTCAGCGAGTCGGGGACGAGCTCGATCCTCGCGATGCGTACCGGTGAGGAGAACCAGGGGGTGGTCGGCCTCCACCAGACGGGCATCCCGGACGAGTACCAGCCCAGCCTCAATGTGCGTTTCATGGGCATCAATGAGCAGGCGGTCACCTCGTACCTGGTGAGCGCCTACTACTCGGCGGCCATTCTGGTGCCCGACGCCCTCGGCGTCCTGGAGGACGTCGAGATCGGACGCGCCTAGCCGGCCCGGCCCTGATGCCGTCGCCGGTCCGTCCGGCCGGAGCCGGCTACGGCGTCAGGGCCGTACCCCGCTGATGACGCGGGTGGTGGTGGCGATCCCGTGGGAAATGCTCGGCGCGATGCTCGTGCTCGCCAGGAAGAAGCCGAGCAGGATGCAGACCACCGCGTGGGAGGCCCGCAGAGCGCCACTGCGCAGGAAGATCACCGCCAGGATCACAAGCAGCAGAAGCACGGAGAACGTAACAGCCACGGCGAACCTCCACGACGGAGCGATTATCCGTCAGTCTGGCCCATGACCCGCGATGACCTGGGAAGACTCCGTACTCCATTCGGGTACGGAATGCGGATGCCCAGCCCGATGGCGTGACACCGGGCTCAGGTCCGGGCGGGTGCCGTGTGCCGGCGCTCCCGCAGCACGGCCGCGCTGCGGCGGCACCAGTCGCGGGTGTCGCGCTCGAAGGCGAGGCCGCGCAGACAGGTCAGATAGGGGCCGACGCGTTCGGCCCGGCGCAGGAATTCCTCTTCGTCCGCCGCGCCGCGCATCTGCCGGAGCAGGCCGCCGAAGAGCTCGATCCGGGCCTCCGCCGCGGCGGCCCGCTCGGTGAGCTGTTCGATGAGCGGGCCGGCGCTGACGCTGTCCGCCGCCTGCACCTTGACGAGCAGGTCGTCGCGGATGAACGACGGCTTCACCGAGGCCTCGGTGAACCGCTCCAGCTCGGCGAGCCCGGCGTCCGTGACGCTGAACAGGCGCTTGTCGGGCCGGTTCTCCTGGATCACCTTCCGCCCGGCGATCAGCCCGTCCCCTTCGAGCCGGGTCAGTTCCGCGTACAGCTGCTGGGGCAGGGCGTGCCAGAAGTTCGCCACGCCGATGTCGAACGCCTTGGCCAGCTGGTATCCGCTGTACTCACCGTCCAGGAGCGCCGCCAGCACGGCGTGTCGCAAGGCCATCGGTCCCGCCCTTCCCTTTCGTCACCCGGCCCTGCATCATACTCAAGAAAATGACTAGTCAGATTGATGACTATCGAGCCCGCGGTGGTACCCGCGGCAGGGACGAGGAGAGGCCATGGAGACTGCCGAAAGCTTCCGAGCCGCCGTGGAGAAGCGGGATCTCACCGCGCTGGGCGGCCTGTTCACCGAGGACGTCCGTCTCTACAGTCCGGTGAAATTCACCCCCTTCGAGGGGAAGGCCATGGTGATGGGCCTCTTCGGTGTGCTGCTGCGCGTCTTCGAGGACTTCCGCTACGTCGGGCGCCTTGAGGGCACGGCCGAGACGAGCACGGACGGCCAGGAGAGCCCGTCGGCGGTCCTGCTGTTCCGGACCACCGTCAGCGGCAAGCAGATCCACGGCATGGACCTGCTGCAGTGCGACGAGGCGGGCCTGATCAAGGAATTCACCGTGATGGTCCGCCCGCAGTCGGCGGTGCACGCGCTGGGCGAGGCGGTGCTGGCCGGTCTGGTCGCCGACGGGCTCGTCCCCCCGCCCGCCCAGGGGTAGGCCGGCGGCCGCGTCGCCCGGGGGAAGGCGTCGCGGCGCGCTCGGCGCGCAGGCGGGGCGCCTCCTGCCTAGGCTGACGGAATGAGCCGCACAGCCCCGGAACCACAGCAGGCCCCGGCGGTGGGGGCGCGGGACGGCCGGGAGGGCGGCGCGCCGGACACCGCGTGGGCCCGGCTGCTGCACCGGGTGCCCAACGGGTTCGCGATCTTCTTCGCCCTGCTGGGCCTCTTCTGTGCGCTCACCGCCCTGATCGGGCCGCTGCGGCGCGCGGTGCACCCGGTGACGACCACGTTCGACACGCTGACGGTGCCCACCGCGCCGAACCTCGCGTACGCCGTGTTCCTGCTGCTGCTCGCCGCGGCGATGGCGGCCCGCAAGCGGGTCACGCTGTGGTTCGTCCTCGGCTACCTCACCCTGCTGCTGGTCGCGGACGCGCTGCTGCTGGCCGTCGGCTACTGGGACACGATCCCGTCGCTGGTGCTGTGTGTCGCCGCGATGACGTTGCTGGTCCTGGCCCGCCGGGAGTTCTACGCGTCGTCGCGGCGCGGCGCGTTCCTGCGGGCCCTGCTGGTGCTGGTGGCGGGTCTCGCCGTCGCCACCCTGGTGGGCTGGGGTCTGGTGGCGCTGTTCCCCGGCTCGCTGGAGCGCGGCGGCGCCAACCGGCTGCTGTTCGTCGCCAACAAGGTCTGCGGCGGGCTCGTCAGCGGCCGGCACTTCACGGGGCACCCGCCGCAGTGGGTGTACTTCCTGCTCGGCCTGCTGGGCGCGCTCGCGCTGCTCAACGCCGCGATGACGCTGTTCCGTTCGCAGCGGATGGAAGCGGCGCTGCACGACGACGAGGAGCCGCGGATCCGCGCGCTCCTCGGCCGCTACGGGGGCCGGGACTCACTGGGTTACTTCGCGACCCGCCGCGACAAGGCCGTGGTCTTCTCCCCGAGCGGGAAGTCGGCCGTCACCTACCGGGTCGAGGCCGGGGTGTGCCTGGCCTCCGGCGACCCGCTCGGCGATCCCGAGGCGTGGGCCCCGGCGATCGACGCGTGGCTGCGGCTCGCGGGCCGGTACGGCTGGCAGCCGGCGGTGATGGGGGCCGGCGAGATCGGCGCCAGGGCGTACGCGCGCGCGGGTCTGAGCGCGCTGCAACTGGGCGACGAGGCGATTTTGCAGGTCGCCGCGTTCGACCTCGACGGCCGGGAGATGCGGGTGACCCGGCAGGCCGTCAACCGGGTGGAGCGCACGGGCGCGACGACCCGCGTCCGCCGGCACGCCGCGCTCTCCGACGAGGAGATGGGCGAGGTCATCCGGCGGGCCGACGCCTGGCGGGACACCGAGACCGAGCGCGGCTTCTCGATGGCGCTGGGACGGCTGGGCGATCCCGCCGACGGGGACTGCCTGCTGGTCGAGGCGTTCGACAGCGAAGGGAACATGATCGCGCTGCTGTCGTTCGTCCCGTGGGGGCGCGACGGGGTCTCCCTGGACGTGATGCGCCGCGACCGGGCCGCGCCCAACGGCGTGATGGAGTTCATGGTCGCCCAGCTGTGCGCGCAGGCCGGGCAGTTCGGGATCAAGCGCATCTCCTTGAACTTCGCCGTCTTCCGTGCCGCGTTCGAGGAGGGCGCGCGGATCGGCGCGGGGCCGGTGCTGCGGCTGTGGCGACGGCTGTTGCTGTTCTTCTCCAAGTGGTGGCAGTTGGAGGCGCTGTACCGCTCGAATGTGAAGTACAACCCCGAGTGGCACCCGCGGTTCCTGTGCTACGCCGATACCGGGGCGCTCGCCCGGATCGGCCTGGCCGCCGGGATCGCGGAGGGCTTCGTCGCGGTGCCGAGCCTGGGCCGGCTGTGGAGCAGGGGACGGGCCCGGGGGATGGCCGTGCCCTCGTCCACGGCGGGGCTGCCCCCGCTGTCGGAGCTCGGCTGCCCGGCCGGTGCCGGGGAGGCGGCGGAGCAGGGCGGGGCGGCCGGGCTGCCCGAGCAGGTGCGGGTGCGGCGGCGGAAGCTGGACCGGCTGCGGGAGCAGGGCGTCGACCCGTACCCGGTGGACGCCCGTCGCACCCATACCCTCGCCGCGGTCCGGGCGGCGCACGCGGGGCTGCCGCCGGCGGCCCGTACGGGCGCGCGAGTGACCGTCGCCGGGCGGGTGATGCTGGTCCGCAACCACGGCGGGGTCGCGTTCGCCGTGCTCCGCGACTGGTCGGGCGACCTCCAGCTCACCTTCACGCGCGACGGGGCGGGGGCCGCGTGCCTGCGCCGTTTCGCCGCCCAGGTGGACCTCGGTGACCACATCGAGGCGGAGGGCGAGGTGGGCACCACCGACCTCGGCGAGCTGACGGTGTTCGTGGCCCGCAGCCGGATGCTCGCCAAGTGTCTGCGCCCGCTGCCCGACAAGCGGCACGGCCTGAGCGACCCGGAGGCGCGGGTCCGGATGCGGTACGTGGACCTCGCCGTCTCACCGGAGGCCCGGCAGACGGTACGGGCCCGCAGCGCGGCCGTGCAGGCGCTGCGGCAGGGGCTGCTCGACCGGGGCTATCTGGAGGTCGAGACGCCGATGCTCCAGCAGATCCACGGCGGCGCGAACGCCCGCCCGTTCACCACCCACATCAACGCCTACGACCTGGACCTGTACCTGCGGATCGCGCCCGAGCTCTACCTGAAGCGGCTGTGCGTGGGCGGCATGGAGAAGGTCTTCGAGATGGGGCGGACGTTCCGCAACGAGGGCGTCTCCTACAAGCACAACCCCGAATTCACCATGCTGGAGGCGTATCAGGCGTTCGCGGACTACGACGTGATGCTGGACCTGACGCGCGAGCTGATCCAGTGCGCGGCCGAGGCCGCCCACGGCGCGCAGGTCGCCCTGCGGGCCGACGCCGGCGGCAAGCTCGCCGAGCACGACATCTCGGGCCCGTGGCCGGTGAAGACCGTGTACGGGGCGCTCTCGGAGGCGCTCGGTGAGGAGGTCGGCGCGGATACCCCCACCGGGGTGCTGCGCCGGCACTGCGACGCGGCGGGGGTGCCGCACAAGCCGGACCACGGGCGCGGGGACATCGTGCTGGAGATGTACGAGCGGCTGGTGGAGGAGCGGACGCAGTCGCCGGTCTTCTACAAGGACTTCCCCACCGACGTCTCACCGCTCACCCGGCCGCACCGCGCCGACCCGCGGGTCGCCGAGCGCTGGGACCTGGTGGCCTTCGGTACGGAGCTGGGCACCGCGTACTCGGAGCTGATCGATCCGGTCGAGCAGCGGCGCCGGCTGACCGCGCAGTCGCTGCTGGCGGCCGGTGGGGACCCGGAGGCGATGGAGCTGGACGAGGACTTCCTGCGGGCCCTGGAGTACGCGATGCCGCCGACGGGCGGGCTGGGAATCGGGGTGGACCGGCTGGTGATGTTCCTGACCGGTCTGTCGATCCGCGAGACCCTTCCGTTCCCGCTGGTGCGAAAGCGCTGAAGGAAGGCCCGCCCTAAAAGGTTTCCTTTGGTTTATGTATAGAATGCATTATTTGCCTTATAGATCCGGCGTTGTTAATTTGAAAGCTCAGTCCCTGACCGAGCTGGTGGTGTTCTTCTATGACAGCGGCACAGCGCGTGGCGGCCCCGTGGCTCCCGATGGCGGCCACGGCGGTGCTGTGGGGGTCGGCGTTCACCGCGATCCAGTTCGCGCTGCCCGACTACGCACCGGCCTCGATCGCGCTCCTGCGGATCGCCGTCACGGTGGTGCTGCTCGTGCCCTGTCTGGTGCTGGGGCGCATAGGGCCGCTGCGGCGCCAGGACGCCCTGCGCATGGCGGCTTTCGGTCTCACGGGTATGACGGCCTATCAAGTGCTGTTGTGCGCGGGCGAGGAGAGCGTCGACGCCGGTACGGCGGCCATGCTGATCGCCGCCTCCCCCGTCTTCACCACCGCCCTCGGCATGGCGTTCCTCGGTGACCGCCCCGGGCGGCGCGGACTGGCCGGGCTGGGGGTGGCCCTCGGTGGTGCGCTCCTGGTCGCGGTCACCTCGGGCGGCGGGAGCGGTTCGGTCGTGGGAGCGCTGATGGTCCTGGCCGCGGCCGCGACCCAGGCGACGTCGTTCGCCCTGCAGAAGCCGCTGCTGAAGACGTACTCGGGTGCCGAGTGCGTCTTCTACGGGAGCCTCTTCGGGCTGATTCCGCTGCTGCCGATGGCGCCGGGCGCCGTGGCCGACGTCGCGGCCGCCGACCCGCACCGCACGGCGGCGGTCCTGTGGCTGGGGCTGGGCTGCACCGCCCTGGCGTTCTGGACGTGGTCGCGCACCCTGCGGGCGACGTCCGCGTCCACCGCGTCGCTGGTGCTGTACGCCGTGCCCGTCGCCGCCCTCGCCCTGGACGCGGTGCTGCTCGGGAACGTCCCGGCGCGGAGTGCCGTGCTCGGCGGGCTGCTGGTCCTGGCGGGTGTCGCCGTCGCCACGATCCGCCGGGCGGCCCCCGCGCCGGTCGCCCGCCCGGACGCCGCGGAGTCCGTCGCGCCGCCCGAGCGGGAACTGGTGGCCGGAGGCCGCCGCTGAGGGGCCGGGGCCGCCGCTAAGGGGTGCCCGTCAGGTCGTCCCAGCGCACGGTGCGGTCGCACCAGCGGCCGAGCAGCGTGCGGTCGTGGCCCACGGCCAGCAGGCCGGCGCCGGTCTCCGCGCGGTACTCCTCCACGACGCCGACGAGCGCGGCCGTCGTCGAGGCGTCGAGCATCGCCGTCATCTCGTCGCAGACCAGCCAGCGGGGCCGCAGGATCAGGGCCCTGGCCAGGCAGGCACGTTGCAGCTGTCCGTCGCTGACCTCGTGCGGGCGCCGTCGCAGCAGTTCTCCGGAGAGCCCGACGCGCCGGGCCGACTCCCCCGCCACGGCGTCCGCCCCGGTCCGCCGGCCGGTGGCCCGCAGGGGCTCCGCGATCAGGTCGGCGAGGCGCATGCGCGGGTCGGCCGAGAGGCGGGGCTGCTGGAAGACCACCCCGAAGGCCGTGCGCTGGGCCCGTGGGGCCCGGTGGCGCCAGCCTCGTGCGGGCTCCCCGTCGATGACGACCGTGCCGGTGTCGGGCCGGTGCAGCAGCGCGGCCACCCGGGCCAGGGTCGACTTGCCGCAGCCGCTGGGGCCGAGGAGGCCCACGGCCTCGCCCGCCGCGATGGTCAGTGACACTTCACGGACGACGGGCGCGCGCCGGTCGTAGCCGGCGGTGATCCGGTCGAGCTCAAGCACGCGGGGCCTCCTCGTGCGGGTGGTGACAGGCAGTCCCGGCGTCCAGGGCCGGGAGCGTCCCGCACGCGGAGGTCGTCCGCGCGCAGCGGGCGGCGAAGGCGCAGCCCTCGGGGAGGTCGCCGAGTTCGGGGGGCATGCCGGGGATGGGGGCGAAGGCCCGCTCGGGCAGGGCGTCGAGCAGCCCGCGCGCGTAGGGGTGGCGGGGGCCGGGGGTGCCGAAGAAGGCGCGGGCGTCGGTGAGTTCGACGACGCGGCCCGCGTACATCACGGCGACGCGGTCGGCGATGCGCTCGGCCGCCGCGAGGTCGTGGGTGATCATCAGCAGGGCGTGGCCCGCGTCCGCGTGGCGGCGCAGTTCGTCGACGGTGCGGTCGACGAGGTCGCGGTCGAGGCCGGTGGTCGGTTCGTCGGCGAGCAGCAGGGGTGCGTCGCCGACGAGGGCGAGTGCGGTGGCGGCGCGCTGGGCGAGGCCGCCGGAGAGCTGGTGGGGGTAGCGGTCGAGGTGGTCGGCGGGGAACGCCGCCCGCTCGGCGGCGGCCTCGGTGGCCTGGCGCAGTGCGGTCTTGCGGGCGCCGGTCAGTTCCCGCACGGTCTCGCGCAGCTGTGACCGCACGGTGCGCACGGGGGTGAGGTGCGCCGAGGGGCTCTGGGGGACGAGCCCGACGCGGCGGCCGCGCACGGTGCGGGCGAGGGTCCGCTCGTCGGCGGCGAGGAGGTCGATGCCGCCGGCGAGCGCCTGTCCGGCGGTCGTGGCGTTGCGGGGCAGCAGGCCGAGCAGCGCGGAGGCGAGCACGGATTTGCCGCAGCCGCTCTCGCCGACGAGGGCGAGGCACTCCCCGGGCCGCAGGTCGAAGGAGGCGTCGGAGACGGCGGCGATGTCGCGGCCGCCGCGCATCCGGAAGCGGACGGAGAGGTCACGGACCGAGAGGACGGGCTCGGCGGGGGCGGCGGTGCCGGGGTCCTGCGGCGCGGGATCGGCGGGGACGGGCGCCGCGTCCGCCGTGGGCCCGGGGGCGGCGAGGCCGTGGGCCGAGGTTTTCGCGTCTCGCGCGGGCCGGTGCGTCACAGCGTCAGCTCCGATCGGCGGCGGGGGTTGAGGCGGTCGCGCCAGGCGCCCGCCAGGCCCGCTATCGCGAGGGTGGGGACGATGATGAACAGGCCGGGGAAGAGCGTCGGCCACCAGTCGCCGGCCAGCAGGGAGCCGCGGGCGGCCTGCACCATGTTGCCGAGGCTCGCCTGGTGGGTGGGCAGGCCCAGGCCGAGGAAGGACAGGGCCGACTCGTGCCAGATGGCGTGCGGGACCATCAGGACCGCCGCGAGGCCCGCCTGCGGCAGGACGCCGGGCAGCAGGTGGCGGACGGTGACGCGCCACCGGGACGAGCCGCCGGCGACGGCCGCGTCGATGTACGGGCGGGAGCGCAGCGAGAGGACCTCGGCCCGCACGATGCGGGCGGTCGACAGCCAGTGGGTGAGCGCGACGGACGCGATCACCGGCCAGACGCCGGGCCGGAACATGGCGACGACGAAGATGCCGAGCAGCAGGTGGGGCACGGAGGAGAACAGGTCCACGACCCGCATCACCACCCGGTCGGCCCAGCCGCCCAGCGCACCGGCGAGCGCGCCGACCGCCGTGCCGACGACGGTCGCGGCGAGCGCGGCGACGAGGCCGACGAGCAGGGAGACCCGCAGGCCGTGGACGCAGCGCAGCAGCAGGTCGCGCCCCACCTCGTCGGTGCCGAAGGGGTGGGCCCAGGACGGCGGCAGCAGCTTGGCGCCCAGGTCGACGGCCTGCTCGTCCAGCGGGAAGAGGACGGGGACGAGCAGGGCCACGAGGGCGACGGCCAGGACCAGGGCGCCGGAGAGGCGGAGCTTGCGGTGGGACGCGCGGGGGTGCCGGAGGGTGTCAGCCATCGAAGCCCACCCTCGGGTCGGCCAGCCCGTACAGCAGGTCAGACAGCAGGTTGCCCACCAGGACGGCGGCCGTGGCGAGCACGGTCAGGGCCGCGAGCAGGGGGAAGTCCACCTTGGTGGCGGCCTCGACGGTCGCGGAGGCGATGCCGGGCCAGCTGAAGACGGTTTCCACGAGCAGCGCGCCCGTGATCAGTTCGGGGACGCGCGAGCCGATGAGGGTGAGGACGGGCAGCAGCCCGGAGCGCAGGGCGTGCCGCAGCAGGACGGTCCGCTCGCTCAGGCCCCGCGCGCGGGCGCCGCGGACGGGGTCCTCGTCCAGGGCGTCGCCGACGCCCTGGCGCACGTAGAGCACGAACCACGGGAGCTGGGAGACGGCGAGCACGGCGGCGGGGAGCAGGACGTGGGAGGCGACCTGGCCCGCGGTGGCGACGTCGGTGCCGGTGTCGGTGAGGCCGCCGGCCGGGAGCGCGTCGAGCCTCAGGGCGAAGAACCAGATCGCGAGGAGGCCGAGCCAGAAGGGCGGTGCCGCTTCGAGCGCGTAGGACAGCGAGGTGACGGCCCGGTCGAGGAGGCCGCCGCGGCGGCGCGCGGCGAGGACGCCGAGTGCGGTGCCGACGGTGACGGCCAGGGTGAAGGCGACGGCGCACAGGAGGACGGACCAGCCGATGCGTTCGCCGATGACGTCCGCGACGGGCTGGCGCAGGGTGCTGGAGTCGCCCAGGTCGCCGGTGAGGGCGGCGGTGATCCAGTCCCACCAGCGGGCGGCGAAGGGCCGGTCGGCGCCGAGGTTCTCGCGCAGTTGGTCGAGGACCCCCCGGCCCGCGCCGAGACCCGCGTCGCCGGCGTACGCCTTGGCCGGGTCGAAGGGCGAGGCGGCGGCGATGGCGAAGACGCCGAAGGTCACGACGGCGAGCACGGGGACGGCGGCCAGCAGCCGCCGGCCCGCCATGCGTGCCATCGGCCCCCAGGGGAGCCGGGCGCTCACTTCTTCGGCTGCTTCGGCTGCCAGGACTCCACGTTCCACCAGGGACCGGCGCCGAGGCCGTGGTCGTGGGGCTCGATCTGGGTGGTGACGTCCTGCCAGTTGTCGTTCATGACGTAGACGTGGTCGACGTGGGTGAGGAAGGTGTAGCCGGGGTTGTCGGCGAGGCCGCGCTGGACCTTGCCGTAGGCGGCCTTGCGGGCCTTCGGGTCGCCGCTGCGCCGGCCGTCCTCCAGGGCCTTGTCGACCTCGGGGTCGGAGTAGGCGGCCATGTTGTTGAAGCCGTCGAGGGCGAGGGAGGAGTGCAGGAGGTTGTAGAGGTCGAAGTCGGGGTCGGCCGGGTTGCCGCCGCCGGCGAGCACCGCGTCGTCCTTCATGCGCGGCTCGATGACCTCCCAGGTGCCGCTCTGCACCTCGATCTTGATGCCGGCCTTCTTGGCATCGGAGGCGTAGGCGAGCGCGTGCTCCTGGCGGAGCTTGTCACCGGCGGGGAACCAGAGGGTGAACTTGGCGCGCTGCCCGTCCTTCTCCCGGATCCCGTCGTCACCGGGCTTCCAGCCCGCGTCGTCGAGGAGCTTCTTGGCCTTGTCGAGGTCGTACGGGCGCTCGGTGCCCTTGGCGAACCACTCGCTGTCGGTGGGGACGGGGCCGTAGCCGGCCTTGCCCGCGCCTTCGAGGAGCTTGTCGACCATGGCCTTGCGGTCGACGGCGAGGTCGAGGGCGCGGCGGACGGCCAGGTCGCCGGTGACCTTGTTCGCGGTGGGCAGGGTCACGCCGCGGAAGTCGGTGGTGCGGGCGGTGAGGGTGACCTTGGCCTTGTTGTTCTTGAAGCCCCGGGCGAGGTTGGGCGGGAGGATGGCGCCGTCCAGGTCGCCGGAGCGCAGCCGGGTGGCGCGGACGTCGTCGTCCGGGATGATCGCCATGGTGAGCTTCTTGACGGCGGGCTCGCCGCCCCAGTAGTCCGGGTTGGCCTTGAAGGTGAGCTTCTCGCCCTTGGACCAGCCGGTGAGGACGTACGGGCCGGTGCCGGTCGGCTTGGTGTTGAAGGCGCCGGTGTTGACGTCCTGGCCCTTGGCCGCGTGCTCGGGGGCGATGGGCAGCACCGTGCGCTCGGCGAAGGGCGCGTAGGGGTACTTGAGGGTGAAGACGACGGTGTCGTCGCCGGCGGCGGTCACCTTGTCGATGGCGTCGAGCTCGCCCTTGGCGGCGTTGTTGGTCTTCTCGTCCAGGATGGTCCGGTAGGTGAAGACGACGTCCTTGGCGGTGAAGGGCTTGCCGTCGCTGAACTTCACCCCCTGGCGGAGCTTGTAGGTGTACGTCTTGCCGTCGTCGGCGACAGTGGGGAGGGCGGCGGCGAGGGCGGGCCGGAGCTTCATGCCGGCGTCGCGGCGGAGCAGCCCGTCGAAGATCTTGGAGTTGCCGTCCTTGCCGTAGCCGAGCAGGGGGCTGAGGGTCTCGGGCTCGTTGGCGAGGCCGACGACGAGGGAGTCCTTGACACCGCTCGCCCCCCGGCCGTCGCTCCCGGGCGTCGAACAGGCCGCCGCGCCTGCCGCCAGAACGCCTGCCATGGCCGTGGCGGCCATTCCCCGTACGGACCGGGCCGTCATGCCTGCACCTCTACTCACGATCACCTGTTGTTGCGAACCTCTCGCAATTAAACAGCACGTAAAGGAGTGGCCATGGGTTGGGGTGGGGTTTGCGCAGGTCAGGGGGGTGAGGCAGGCGCGGGTGTGGGGTTCTGGGAGCCGAACGGGGAGCCATGACGCCCATACCGGGCAGCCTTGTCCAGGTCGTATCCCTTTTCGGTACCCGGCGGTAATCTGTGCGCCCGTCCGCAGCCAGGAGGGTGACGTGAGCGTTGCCGGGAGCAGGTCGGATCCTGTCGTCGAGCACGAGAAGACCCGGGCCGCGCTGCGGGCCGCCGTCCCGCGGCTGGCGCGGCTGCTGCGGGAGGTGCCCGACCTGGAGGCGCCCTCCGGGGTGCCGGTGTGGACCGTGGGGGATGTCGGCGCGCACGTGGGCGCCGTGTATCTGGCGTACTGTTCCGCCTTCACCCAGGAGTTCGTGGACTGGGAGAGCGTCCTGCCGCCCGGCGACGGCCCGTTCATCGACCGGATCACCGCCGTGAACGCCAAGGCCATCGGGCTGTTCGACGCGGACGGGCGCAGAGGGCTCGGCGACTTCGTCGCCGAGCGGGGCGAGGCGTTCCTGCGCGCCACCGAGGGGCTGGCACCGGACTCCCCCGTCGTCACCCCCTGGTACGGGGAGCGGATGGTGCTGACGCTGGCGGCGGCCACCGGGCTGGTGCTCAGCGAGAGCCTGCTCCACGGCCTCGACATCGCGCGCGGCGCCCGGCTGCCGTGGACGATCGGCCCCGAGGAGGCGCGGCTGGTGATCGGCCAGTCGATGCCGGCCATGATGCCGCTCGCCCTGGACCCGGTGCGGGCCCGCGGGGTCAGGATCGCGTTCGACCTCGCCGTCCGGGGCGGTCCGCGGCTGGCGGTCGTCATCGGCGACGGGGTGGCCACGGTGACCCGCGACGCGCCTCCCCGGGCCTACGACTGCCGGATCTCGGCGGCGCCGGACGCGTTCCTCCTCGTCGCGTTCCGGCGCGCACCGCTGTGGAAGGTGATCGCGCGCGGCGGGATCAGGGCGGGCGGCCGCAAGCCGTGGCTCGCCCCCCGGCTCAGCCGGCTCATCGCCGGCCCCTGACCCGGTGTCCGAGCGCCCGGCCCTCTGCCCCTGCCGCCCGCGTCAATACCCCGTCCGGGCAGTCGGTACGGCGCGGGGAACACGCCCGTGTCCTTCGAGGGCCTCCCGCACTCCCGGTACGCCATTGCGCCCGACCGCGAGACCTTCCCAGGAAGAGTCGGCATGTCTACTGATGAAAGGACACGCCGTCAACCGACCGGGAGGTCGCATGACCCTCGACGTTCCCTTAGGGCGGGCACGGCAGAGCGCCTTCGCCTGCCGGCACCGGCTCGTGCGGCACCTCGGGACGCTCGTCGGTCCCGACGGCGCCCTGGCCGGGCGGTGTGACAGCCGGATCCTCGAATCCGCGCTCTTCCTCGCCCTCGTGCGCAAGCACGGCTCCCCCGGCGCGGAGACCGCCCGCCTCGTCCGCTATCTCCGGGGCGCCTCCGCCACGGACGGCTGGCAGCCCCTGCTCGCCGCGGCCGCGCTCGGCACCCTCACCGACGGCGGACGCGCCACCGCCGCCGCCCGGCTGCGGACCTTCGACCACTTCACCGGGGCCCGCAAACGAGCCCTGCTCAGCACGTGTCTCGCCCTGTGCGGGGTCCTGCCGTACGACCGGCGCGTCGCCGCGGCCCCCCTGCCGCACCCCGACCGGGTGGCCACCTGGACCCGGCTCGCTCTCCTCGCCACCCGCGTCCTGCACGCCCACGGTACCGGCCAGGCGGCGCAGGTGCCCGCCGGCGAGCTCGGCGAGCTGCGGTGGCTGATGCGTGCGGGGAGCACCCGCGACATCTGGGAGGGGAACCTCTTGGTGCACCTGCTCGCGCTGCACGCGCTGCACGCCCTGCGCCCCGACGACCGGCAGGTCGGTGAGGGGCTGCGGGTGCTGGCGTCCCGTCAGAACGCCGACGGCGGGCTCCCCTTCACCGACAGCCATGACGTCTTCCTCACCGCCAAGGCCGGCCTGGTCCTCGCGCGGGCCTGCTACGGGTACCGCACCGTCCGGCGGATGGGCGACTTCGTCGCGGCCGCCCAGCGGCCGGACGGCGGCTGGCCCTACGCCTCGGGGGTGCACCAGACCGACGTGGACTCCACGGCCGTGTGCCTGGAGTTCCTGCGCGCGGCGGACCCCGGCCGGTACGCGGCGCACCTCGCCCTGGGGGAGGCCCAGCTCTGCGGCATGGCCGGCGCCCGCGGCGGGTTCCCCACGTACCGGCCCGGTGACCCGCCCGAGGCCGAGATGACCGCGGGCGCCCTGATCGCCCTCAGCCCCGGGCGCCCGCCGGAGGGCGCCGTCCTGGAGGGTGCCGCCGTGTGCCTCCTCGACCAGCAGTGCCGCGACGGGACGTGGCCCCGGAGCTGGACCATCAGCGAGTCCAGCGTCATCGAGCGGGCCGTGCACGCGCTCACCGGTCTGCCGGCCGCCCTGGCCCCGTCCCTCGCACCGCGCGTCGGCGAGGCCCTGCGGCGGGCGGTCGCCCGGCTGCGCCGCACCCAGAACCCCGACGGAGGCTGGGGGCAGGCGCCGCGCACCGCCAGCGACGTGATCAGTACCGCCCGCGCGGTCGCGGCCCTCACCTCCCCCCTCGGGCTCCCCGCCGGGCCGGTCGCGGGCCCGGCCGTGGCGCGCGGCCGGGCCTGGCTCGTCGCCGCCCAGCAGGCCGACGGCAGCTACTCCGGCCCCCCGGACCAGGTCGGTCCGCGTCCCATCCCCTACGAGGTCCCGGCCCTGGCGAGCATCCACGCCCTGGCCGCCCTCACCGCCCGGCAGCCCGCCGGGGGCGGTCCGCCCCCGCGCCGCTGACCGGGCGGCAGCACGGCCTTCCGACCCGACGACGAGAGGAAGCGTGTGCGAGCGACAGGAAAAGAAGAAGGAACGGCACGGCGCCCGTCGCCCTGCGGAATGGACGGCATCGCCGTCCCGGACCCGTGCATGCCCGTCCCCCCGCACGCCCCCAGCCCGTTCCTGGCCGAGGCCGACGCCGCTGTCTGGTCGTGGCTGGACGCCTACGGCATCTGTCAGTCCCCGGCGTCCCGGCGCAATCTGCGCCGGGCCCGG
Organism: Streptomyces sp. NPDC046215; assembly: GCF_040646215.1. Classification (NCBI taxonomy): domain Bacteria; kingdom Bacillati; phylum Actinomycetota; class Actinomycetes; order Kitasatosporales; family Streptomycetaceae; genus Streptomyces; species Streptomyces sp. NPDC046215. The sequence continues at coordinate 61,441 of NZ_JBEYZW010000035.1, forward strand.
ATCACGCTGACCACCGCCATGGCCTATCCGACGGCGAGCCGGGGGGCGCTGGCCCGGCTCGCCCGGTGGCTGCACTGGACGTTCATCATGGACGACGAGTTCGACGACGGCCCGGACGGCCGTGACGCCACCCGCTGCGAGGCCGCCCTGCTGTCCCTCCTGCGGGTCCTGGACGGGGAGCCGGGCCGGACGCCGGCCACCCGCGCCCTGGCCGACGTCTGGAGCGACCTGCTGCGCCGGCGGTCGCCGAGCTGGTGCCGGACGTTCCGCCGGGACGTGGAGGGGTGGTTCTGGTCCTACTACGAGGACACCGTCGACCGGGCCGCGGAGCACTACCCCCCGCTCGCCGCCTACCGGCGCCAGCGGGCCCGCGGGGTCGGCGCCTACATGTTCCTCACGCTGGCCGAGTCCGGTGCGGGCGTGGACCTGCCCGAGACGGTGCGGCACCTGCCGGCTCTGGTGGAGCTGCGCCACGCCGCGGCGGAGTACACGGGGCTCAACAACGACCTGTGGTCGGTCGCCAAGGACCGTTCGGTGGGCGTCTTCCACAACGCGGTGCTGCTGATCGAGCACCATGAGCGGCGCGGTCTGCAGGACGCCGTCGACCGGCTCGCGGGTCTGCTGGGCGACTGCGCGCAGCGGATGGCCGCGGCCCGGGAGGCGCTGCCCGGCCAGCTGGCGGCCGCCGGGGTGGGCGGGCGGGCCCGCGCGGACGTGCTGACGTGTGCCGCCGCCTACGCGCACTTCGTCCGGGGCTGCTACGACTACTACCACCAGGTCGACCGCTACACCCGCGCCGACCCCGACCGCGCGGGGGAACTGGCGCCCGTGCACCGGCTCTTCGACCTCGCTCCCCCGCCGGATCCCGGCTGACGGCGGCGGGAGCCGGCCTCCTGCTCCCGCCGCCGGGTGCGCGTCAGGGCGGGGGAGCCGGGAGGTCGGCCAGCGCGGCCAGGGCCTGACGGTGGCGGCCCGGGGTGCCCAGGGCCGTTTCGTCCGCCTTGGCGCGCTTGAGGTAGAGGTGGGCCGGGTGTTCCCAGGTCATGCCGATGCCGCCGTGCAGCTGGACGCACTCCTGCGCCGCCCGTACCGCGACCTCGGCGCAGTACGACTGGGCCACCGCCACCGCGATCGCGGTGTCGGGCGCGCCGGTGGCCAGGGCGTCGGCGGCGCCCCGGGCCGCGGCGCGGGCCGAGGCGACGTCCAGCCACAGGGCCGCCAGGCGGTGTTTGAGCGCCTGGAACGAGCCGACGGGGCGGCCGAACTGGTGGCGTTCGCCGGTGTAGCGCACGGTTTCCGCGAGGCACCACTCGGCGAGGCCGAGCTGTTCGGAGGCCAGCAGGCCGGCTCCGGTGAGCAGGGCGGTCTCGACGGCGGCGCGGGCCCGGTCGGCTTCGGCGAGGAGGGTGGCCGGGGCGCCGGTGAGGGTGACGCGGGCGAGGGGGCGGGTGAGGTCGAGCGGGGTGAGGGAGGCGATCCGGACGCCCTCCGCGCCGGTGTCCACCGCGTAGAGGCCGCTGTCGGCGGGGACGAGGAGGAGGTCGGCGCCGGGCGCGCCCGCGACGGCGGTGATCTCGCCGCTGAGCAGGGCCCGGCCCGTGCCGGTGGGCTCGGCCCGTACGGCCGGCGCGAGGTGCGTGCCGGGCGCGGTGGGAAGGGGGACGGCGAGCGCGCCCACCCGGTGGCCGCCGGCGAGGGCGGCGAGCGGGCCGGCGACCTCCTCGCGCGCGGTGTCGCAGCCGAGCAGGGCGCTCACGGCCAGGACGGCGCTGGTGAGGTAGGGCACGGCGGCGACGGAGCGGCCCAGCTCCTCCAGGACGACGGCGCTCTCGCGGGCGCTCGCGCCCTGCCCGCCGAGCTTCTCGGGGACGAGGAGGCCGGCCGTGCCCATGCCGGTGGCGAGGGCCTGCCACAGGTCCGGGTCGTGGGGGCGGCCGCTCTCGGCGCCGGCGAGGACGGAGGCGGGGGCGCCGCGGTCGGTGAGCAGGGAGCGCACGGCCGCCCGCAGGTCCTCCTCGGCCTCGGAGTGGAGGAGGTCCGGTGCCGCTTGGGACGGGGTCATCGGGGCAGGTCCTTCCAGGGGCGGTCCTTGTCGGTGCGGGGCTCGGGCGGCAGCCCGAGGACGCGCTCGGCGATGATGTTGAGCAGGACTTCGGAGGTGCCGCCCTCGATGGAGTTGCCCTTGGCCCGCAGGTAGCGGTAGCCGGCGTCGCGGCCGGTGAAGTCGACGAGTTCGGGCCGGGTCATGGTCCAGTCGCCGTAGGTCAGGCCGTCCTCGGCCAGGAGTTCCACCTCCAGTCCGCTGATGTCCTGGTTGAGGCGGGCGAAGGAGAGCTTCATGCCCGAGCCCTCGGGGCCGGGCCGGCCGAGCCGGAGCTGCTGGCGCAGGCGTTCGGCGGTGAGGCGGGCGACCTCGGCGTCCACCCAGAGTTTCAGCAGCCGCTGGTGGAGGTCGTGGGTGCGCAGCTCGGGGCGCTCGCGCCAGGTGTCCGCGACGATGCCGATCATGCCGCCCTCGCGGGGCACGGGGGTGCCGCCGATGGCCACCCGCTCGTTCATCAGGGTGGTCTGCGCGACGCGCCAGCCCTCGCCGACCGCGCCGAGGCGGTGCGCGTCGGGGATCCGTACGCCGGTGAGGAACACCTCGTTGAACTCGGCCTCGCCGGTGATCTGGCGCAGCGGGCGCACCTCGACGCCGGGGTCGGTCATGTCGCACACGAAGTAGGTGAGGCCCTGGTGCTTGGGCAGGGCGGGGTCGGTGCGCGCCAGGAGGATCGCCCAGCGGGCCAGGTGGGCGCTGGAGGTCCACACCTTCTGGCCGTCGACGATCCAGTCGTCGCCGTCGCGCACGGCGCGGGTGGCGAGGGCGGCCAGGTCGGAGCCCGCTCCCGGTTCGCTGAAGAGCTGGCACCAGACCTCTTCGCCGGTCCACAGCGGGCGCAGGAAGCGGCGCTGCTGTTCGGCGGTGCCGTACTGGAGGACGGTGGGGGCGGCCATGCCGAGGCCGATGCCGATGCGGCGGGGGTCGTTGTCGGGGGCGCCCGCCTCTTCGAGCGCGGCGTTGACGACCGGCTGGAGGGAGCGCGGCGCGCCGAGCCCGCCGAGCCCCTCGGGGAAGTGGATCCAGGCGAGCCCGGCGTCGAAGCGGGCCCGCAGGAAGTCCTGGCGGGGGGTGGTGGCGGGGTCGTGGGAGGCGAGGAGGGCGGCGACGCGCTCGCGCAGGCCGGCCGCGTCCGTGCCGCCGGTGGTGGTGTCGGGGGTGTTCACCGGGCTGCCTCCTGGGCGGGGACGACGACCACGCGGCCGGTGGTGGTGCCGTCGGCGACGCGCTGGACGGCGTCGGCGGCCCCTTCCAGCGGGACGCGTTCGCTGACGAGCGGCTTGACCGCGCCGCGGGCCGCGAGCTTGGTCAGCTCGTCGTGGCAGGTGCGGACGGCTTCCGGGTCCTTGGTGTTGTACAGGCCCCAGTGCAGGCCGAGGATGGTGTAGTTCTTCACCAGGGCGTGGTTGAGGGCGGCGCTGGGGATGGTGCCGCTGGCGAAGCCGACGACCACGATGCGGCCTTCGAAGGCGACGCACTTGGTGGACTGGGTGTACGCGGTGCCGCCGACGGGGTCGTAGACGACGTCGGCGCCGCGGCCCCCGGTGGCCTCCTTGACGGCGGCGATCACGTCGTCGGTGCGGCGGTCGACGACCACGTCGCAGCCGACCTCGCGGGCGATGCGGGCCTTCTCCTCGCCGCCGACGACGCCGATGACCGTGGCGCCGGCGGCCTTGCCGAGCTGGACGGCGGCGGTGCCGACGCCGCCGGCCGCCGCGTGCACGAGCAGCGTCTCGCCGGGCTGGATGCGGGCCCGGCGGTGCAGGCCGAACCAGCCGGTCTGGTATCCGACGTGCAGGGCGGCCGCCTCGGCGTCGTCCAGGGATTCGGGGGCGGGGAACACCGTCCGGGCGTCGACGACCGTGCGGTCGGCGAAGCCGCCCGCCGGGAGCGCCGGCTGGGCGAGGACGCGGGCGCCCACGGTCCCTCGCGCGCCGTCGCCGAGGGCGAGGATCTCCGCGCACAGCTCCAGTCCGGGGGTGAAGGGCAGCGGGGGCCGGACCTGGTACTGGCCCCGGCACAGCAGCGCGTCGGGGAAGTTGACGTTCGCCGCCCGGACCCCGAGGAGGAGCTCGCCGGGGCCGGGGGTGGGATCGGGCACCTCGTCGAGGCGCATCACGGCCCGGGGTTCGCCGTTCTCGTGCACTCGCCATGCCTTCATGGGGCCTCCACGGTGAGGATGTCAGCGGTTCCGGACGCATACTAAGCGGTTGCTAAGGCCGGGGAACAGGGTTTGCCGCAAGGCCGTTCGGCCTCCCCGCCAGGGCCGGATCGCGCGGGGCACGCCCGGCACCGTGACGAGCCTCCTCAAGCGCCGGAGGGGCGGGGAGGCCGCGCGCCCGGTGGCGCCGTCGACTCGCGGGTCGCCAGGCGCGGCGTCGCGTCCTGGACGCGGCGGGCCGGGCCGCCGTCCAGCAAGGCGATCAGCTCCTCGGCCGCGCGCCGGCCGAAGGCGGACGTGTCGCGGACCAGTGACGTGAGTGCGGGGTGCGTGCTGCGGCACAGCACCGAGTCGTCCCAGGCGACGAGGGAGAGTTCGCCGGGGACGGGCACGCCGCGCTCCGCGGCGACGGACAGGCCCGCCACGGCCATCACGTCGTTGTCGTAGACGATCGCGGTCGGCGGGTGCGGCGCGGCCAGCGCCCGGCGGGTCGCCTCCGCCCCCTGCGCGTCGGAGTAGTCGGTGGTCACCGAGGTGACGTCGGGCAGGCCGCGGCGGGCGGCCTCGGCGCGCAGGCAGGCCATCCGGCGCCGGGTGTGGGCGAGTTCGGGCAGGCCGGCGATGTGCGTGATGCGGCGGTGCCCGAGGCCGTGGAGGTGGCCGACGACGGATGCCATCGCGCCGGTGTCGTCGGCCCAGAGGTTGGAGATCGCCCCGTGGGCCGGGCCGTCCGGTTCCGGTCCGGCCGGCGCGCCGATGACCACGGCGGGCAGGCCCAGCCCGTCCAGCAGGGCCGGCCGGGGATCCGCGGCACGGGGGTCGACGACCAGCAGGCCGTCGACGCGGCGCTCGGCCCACCAGCGGCGGTAGACGGCGCACTCGGCGTCGATGTCCTCCACGACCTGGAAGAGCAGCCCGAGCCGGCGGCCGGCGAGCGCTTCCTGGACGCCCGAGACGAGCTGGAGGAAGAACGACTCGACGCCCAGGGTGCGGGCGGGCCGGGCGAGGACGAGCCCGACGGTGGCGGAGCCCTCGCCGGACAGGGCGCGGGCGGCGGCACTGGGCTGCCAGCCGAGCTGTTCGGCGACGCGGCGGACCCGGGCGCGGGTGGCCTCCGAGACGCCCGGGCGGTCGTTGAGGGCGAAGGACACGGCGCTCTCGGAGACGCCCGCGCGGCGCGCGATGTCCTTCATCGTCGGTCGGCGGGCCGGCGTGCGGCGCATGGCTCTCCCCCTGCTCCCCGCAGTCCGCGAGGCCGGACTGAAGCGGCTCCCCGCCCTCCGCGAGGCCGTACCGAAGCGCTTGAGCCGCGGGCAACTCGCAGCAGACTAAAGCGCATTAGTCCGTGGCGGAAGTATTGACTTCACCCCGGCGCGGGTGCAGTTTCTATTGCGCTCCTCCTCTTCTCCGCGGTCTTCCCCCGTCGCCGCGGTCCTACCGAAGGAGTTCACCGGTCATGCCTCCGTCCCGCAGAGCCGCTGCCGTCACCGCCCCGCTTCTCGTGTCCGCCCTGTTGCTCTCCGCCTGCGGCTCCGGCGGGGACGACCCGGGCGGCGGGGCGGACGGCAGGGCCAAGGGCAGCATCACCTTTCAGACCTGGAATCTCCGCGGCAAATTCAAGGACTACTTCGACGGCCTGGTCCGGGATTTCGAGAACGAGCACCCGGACGTCGACGTCAAGTGGCTGGACCAGCCGGCCGAGAACTACGCCGACAAGCTCAGCGCGGACGCCGCCGCCGGCACCCTGCCCGATGTCGTCAATGTCTCCCCCGACCTGTCCTATCCCCTGGCCAAGGCCGGGATGCTGCTGAACCTGGACCGGACGCCGGCCGCGGCGAAGTTCAAGGGCGAATACACCGCGGAGGCGTGGCAGGGCAACACCCTGCCGGGGCTGGACGGTTCGTACGCCTTTCCCTGGTACCTGAACACCGGCCCGCTCTTCTACAACAAGGCCCTCTTCCGGCAGTCCGGCCTGGATCCGGAGAAGCCCCCGAAGACCTACGACGAGCTGTTCGCCGCCGCCCGGACCATGGCCGAGAAGTCCGGGGGAAAGACGGCCACCCTCGCGGGGACCCCGGCCGTGGAGGATTTCGGCCGGTACGGGGTGCGGTTGATGAACGAGGACGCGACCCGGTTCACGTACAACGAGCCGAAGGGCGTCGAACTGCTCACCCGGTACAAGGAGCTCCACGACCGCGGCGGTCTCGATCCGCAGGCGCTGACCAATACCCCCGAGAAGGCGGGCCAGCGGTTCCTGGAGCAGAAGGTCGCCATGAATCCGGGCGGCGCGAATGACCTGGGGACGTTCCGGAAGAGCGCGCCGGGCCTCTACCGCAATCTCGGCATCACCGACGCCCCGAACAACAACGGCAAGCCGAACATGTACGTGATGGGGCTGGGCGTCAACAGCCGCAGCAAGCACAAGGCGGCGGCTATCGCCTTCGCGCATTTCGTCACGGACCGGAAGCACCAGGAGGCGTTCGCGCACAAGGTCGCCGTCTTCCCCAGCACCAAGGGGTCGCTGGAGGATCCGTACTGGACGAAGGACGACGGCACGGACGAGGGCCGGGTCCGGGTGGCCTCGGCGAAGATGCTCAAGGGCGCGGTCAATTACACGCCCGTGGTGATGAGCGACGAGATGAAGGTGGTCCTGAAGAACGAGGTGGCCAAGGCCCTCCAGGGCAAGAAGTCGCCACAACGGGCGCTCGACGACGCCGTGGCGCGGAGCGACAAGCTCCTCGCGCAGAGCCGGCAGCCGTGAGGCAGCCCGCGGCCCGGGTCCGGACCCACCGGGCGGCCAGCCCCTGGCTGTTCCTGCTGCCCGGCCTCGGGATCGTCACCGCCTTCAACCTCTACCCCTTCCTCACCACCGTTCACAAGGCGTTCACCGACGCCCGCACCCTCGATCCCGGCCACTGGGTGGGGCTGCGGAACTTCCGGGCCATGCTGGAGGACGAACAGTTCTGGGTGGCCCTGCGCAACAGCGGTCTCTACGTGCTGCTGGTCGTGCCCTTCACCGTGCTGCTGCCGCTGCTGCTCGCGCTGCTGGTCCACAAGCGGCTGCCCGGGGTCGCCTTCTTCCGGTCCGCGTTCTACACCCCGGTCGTCGCCTCCGTCGTCGTGGTGGCCTTGATCTGGGGCTGGATGCTCGACGACCGGGGGCTGGTCAACGGCATCCTGCGCTTCCTGGGCGCCGGGCCCGTCGCCTTCCTCGGGGACGAGTGGCTGCTGCTGTTCAGCGCCATGGCGCTGACCGTGTGGAAGGGCCTCGGCTACTACATGGTCATTTACCTGGCGGCGCTGGCGAACGTCCCCCCTGAGCTGCACGAGGCCGCCGCGGTCGACGGGGCCGGCCCCGTACGCCGCTTCGTCAGCGTCACCGTTCCCGCGGTGCGCTCCACCATGGTGCTCGTCGGCGCGCTGTCGTCCGTGGCGGCCTTCAAGGTCTTCTCCGAGGTCTATCTGCTGGCGGGCCCCACGGGCGGCCCGGCCGGGCAGGACACCACGCTCGTCATGCTCGTCCAGCGGACCGGTACGGGCCTCAACGGGCGGGTCGGCTACGCCTCCGCCCTCTCCCTCGTCGTCTTCGCCGTCGCGCTGCTGCTGATGCTGCTGGTGCTGCGCGCCGGCCGCAAGGAGGAGAGGTGACCACGCGGACGTCCGCCCGGGAGCGGGCCGTGCGCTATCTGCTGATGCTGGCCGTGCTGGCCCTGACCGTGGGCCCGTTCCTCTGGCAGCTGTCGACCTCGTTCAAGAGCACCACCGAGGACATCTACACCTACCCGCCCGCCTTCCTGCCCGAGCACCCCACGCTCGCCAACTACGCGGGGGTCGCGGACATCATCCCCGTGTGGGACTACGCGCTGAACTCGCTCAAGGTCGCCGTCGCCAATGTGCTCACCAACCTCGTCGGCGCCTCCATGGCCGGGTACGCGCTGGCCCGGCTGCGCTTTCGCGGCCGGAAGGCGGCGGGGCTGGCCTTCGTCGCGGCGCTGCTCGTGCCCCTGGAGTCCATCGTCATCGCGCAGTTCACCATGATGCGCGACCTCCAGCTCAACAACACCCTGACCGCCGTCGTCCTGCCCGGTGCCGTCGGCGCGCTCAACGTGCTGCTGATGCGGAACGCCTTCGCGAACCTCCCGTACGAGATCGAGGAGGCGGCCGTCATCGACGGGGCGAACGTGTGGCAGCGGTTCGTCCGCGTCGCGCTGCCGTCGGTGCGCGGCACCCTCGCCGTCGTCGCGATCTTCGCGTTCATGGGGGCGTGGGACGACTTCCTGTGGCCGCTGATCGTGCTCTCCGACGCGGAGAACTTCACCCTGACCGTCGGCCTGAACTTCCTGCACGGCACGTTCCAGCAGAACCCGCGCCTGGTCGCCGCGGGCACGATCATCGCCGTCGCCCCGCTCGTCGTGATGTTCGCCTGCCTGCAGCGGTACTTCTTCCGCGGGGCCGGTGAAGGCGCCGTCAAGGGCTGAGACGCCCCGCTCCCCACGCCCGAAGGGACAACCCGTATGCGCTTCGGCGTCAACTACACCCCCACGCGCGGCTGGTTCCACCACTGGCTCGACTTCGACCCGGACGACATCCGCGCCGACCTCGACTCCATCGCCGCCCTGGGCCTGGACCACATCCGCGTCTTCCCTCTCTGGCCGCTCTTCCAGCCCAACCGCACCCTGATCCGGCCGCGCGCCGTCGAGCAGCTCGTGGCGCTCGTCGACGCGGCCGGCGAACGCGGGCTCGACGTCAGCGTCGACGGGCTCCAGGGCCACCTCTCCAGCTTCGACTTCGTGCCCTCCTGGACCACGACCTGGCACCGCCGCAACCTCTTCACCGACCCGGACGTCACCGAGGCGCAGGCCGAGTACCTCGCGGCCCTCGCCGGCGCCCTCGCGGACCGGCCCCACTTCCTGGGGATGACGGTCGGCAACGAGATCAACCAGTTCTCCGGCGCCCCGCACCCCGACCCCGACCGGATCGGGCCCGGCCAGGCGGAGGGCTGGCTGCGCCGGATGCTGGACGCGTGCGAGGAGGCGGCGCCCGGGCGCGCGCATCTGCACGCCTCCTACGACGCCGCCTGGTACGACGGCTCCCACCCCTTCACCCCCGCCCACTCGGCGCGGCTCGGTGCCATGACCGCCGTGCACTCCTGGGTGTTCAACGGCACCGCCCAGCGGCACGGCCCGGCCGGGGCGGCCACCGAGCACCACGCCGCGTACCTCGTCGAACTGTCCAAGGCGTGGGCGGCGGACCCGGACCGACCGGTGTGGCTCCAGGAGGTCGGGGCGCCCGCCCCGCACATCGCCCCCGGGCAGGCGGCCGCCTTCACCCGGGCGACGCTCGTCAACGCGCTGGACTGCCCGGGCGTGTGGGGGGTCACCTGGTGGTGCTCGCACGACGTGGACCGGGCACTCGCGGACTTCCCCGAGCTGGAGTACGGGCTGGGGCTGCTCACCAACGACCGGCGCGTCAAGCCCGCGGGCGAGGAGGTCGCCCGCTTCGTCCGGGAACACCCGGGCACGGCGGCGCCGGAGCCCCGGCGGACGGCGCTGGTCCTGGACGCGGGGGACGAGGAGGAGGCGCCGCTGCGGGCGGTGTGCGAGCCGGGCGGGCCGTACTTCGAGGCGTGGATGCGGCTGGCCGCCGGCGGGGCCCGGCCGGCCGCGGTGCTGGCCCAGCGGGCGGATGATCCGGGCCATCTGGCGGCCCGCGGGATCACGGAGGTCCTGACGATTGATCAGGTGGTTTAGGGCGGGTCCGTCCAGGACTCGGGGGGGGTGCCCTGGACGAGCTGCTGTGCCTTGCCCTCGTCGTCGGCGGTCTCCACGTCGACGGTGCGCGGGGAGTACCCCTCCAGGCCCAGGAGGACGGCCTTGGGGGTGCCGTGGCCGTGGCCGGTGGC